>NZ_JACGTN010000016.1:0-254102 GCF_014763005.1 Stenotrophomonas sp. Br8
AAAGAGGTTCCCGTCTATGTCACTCCGACCGCTGATGCCGCTTGCGCTGTGCCTGTTGGCTTCGTGCAGCTCCACAACGCCGCTGCGGCAGGCATCGCCCCCACCGGAACTGCCGGCGATCCTGATGCGCCCGCTGCCGGCGCTACGCTCTCTGCCGTCGCCGAAACCACCGCAGCCAACTACGGCCAGTACCACGCCGCCGCCGAGCAGGTGACGGCGCTGCAGCAGCTGGTCACCCAGCTGCACACCGCCCTGGCCGAGTGCGCGCGGCGATGAAGAAGCCCCAACTGCTCCGCCAGCACCTGGTCGCGGCCATGCCGTCACTGGCCACCGACCCGGAACGCCTGCTGGTGTTCGTGGACGACGGCGGGCTGGTGGCCAGCTTCACGGCGGGCCTGTCCTTCCAGTACCGCTATACCCTCGAACTGATCCTGCGCGACTTCGCCGGCCCACCGGAATCCGTCATGGTGCCGCTGCTGCAGTGGCTGACGCGGCACCAGCCCGAGCTGCTGGCCAACCCCGACAACCGCGAGAAGCTGGCCTTCGAGGTGGATGTGCTGAGCGACACCGTTGTCGACCTGGCCATTCGGTTGCCGCTCACGGAGCGCGTGCGTGTCGCGCAGGACGATGCCGGCGTGTTCCAGATGCAGTACCTGCCCGAGCCACCCGCAGAGTGGGAACACCGCCATTCGCTGGCTGGCGGCCCGCTGGTGGCCGATGGCCAGCTGCTGGCAACACTGCCGGCGGTCGACGCGTGAGCGAGGATCTGCAGCGCCTTGAGGCATGGGTGGCACCGCTGCTGCAGCGGCTCAAGCCTGCCGAGCGCAGCCGCCTGGCTCGCAAGGTCGGTACCGCCGTGCGCCGCTCGCAGCAGAAACGCATCGCCGGCCAGCAGAACCCTGACGGCACACCGTTTGCCAGGCGCCGCAACACACCCCCGCGCCGGGCCAAAGCGGGCCGCATCAAGCGCGGCGCCATGTTCGGCAAGATCCGGCAGGCCAAGCACCTGCGGGTGCGCGGCAGCGCCAACGAGGCGGCTGTGGGCTTCGCGGGGCGCGTCTCGCGCATTGCTCGCATCCACCAAGAAGGCCGCACCGATAGCGTGAGCAAAGGTGGTCCCCGCGTCACCTACGCGCGCCGCGTGCTGCTCGGCTTCACCAATGCCGACGAACAGCTGATACGCGAGCTGATCCTCGATCACCTGCACACGCTCTAGCGTAAGCGGCGGCGCTACACGCCACATTCCACGGCCTCGCGCGCGCGCGATGGGAATCTGGACCGGACCCATCAGCCGGTGCATCCGTGTCCTCATTTACCGCCATCGAAGTCGACAAGCTGCCGGCGCCGGATATCTTCGAGCAGCGAACGTTCGAGGCCATCTTGGCCGAGCGCCTGACCGAGTTCCGGCGCCTGTGCCCCGACTACACCGCCCTGGTCGAATCCGATCCGGTGATGAAGCTGCTGCAGGCCAGCGCATACCGCGAGCTGGTGCTGCGCGAACAGTTCAACCAGCGCGCTCGGGGCCTGCTGCTGCCCTACTCGAACGGCGCCGATCTGGACAACCTCGCTGTGCCGTTCGGCGTGCAGCGCAAGCTGCTGACCCCCGCAGACCCCAAGACCAACACCCCGGCCGTCTACGAGAACGACACAGCGTTTCGCCGCCGCATCCAGCTGGCGCCGGAAAGCCTGTCGGTGGCCGGTCCCGAGGGCGCCTACATCTTCCACACGCTCTCCGCACACTCGGACGTGCTCGATGCGAGCGTGGCCAGCCCGTCGCCGGGCAAGGTGGTGGTCACGGTGCTATCGCGGCAGGGCAATGGCACGCCGTCGGCGGCGCTGTTGAAGACCGTCGAGGCTGCGCTGCTCAACGACAACGTGCGCCCCCTGACCGACTACGTGACCGTGGCCCCGGCCACCGTGAAGCCCTTCGAGATTCGCGCGCGGCTGGTCACCTTCAACGGTCCCGACAGCGCCCTGGTGTTGGCCGAGGCCCGCCGCCGCGTGTCGCTGTTCCTGCAGCAGACCCAGCGCCTGGGCCGCGACGTGCCCCTGTCGGCGCTCTACTCCGCCCTGCACGTCGATGGCGTCCACCGCGTGCAGCTGCAGATGCCCACGGCGGATATGCCGGTGGATGCGCAGTCGGCGCCGTTCTGCACCAGCGTGGTGATCGAACACGGCGGCACCGATGCCTGACGCCACGTCCCTACTGCCCCCCAACTCGACGCGGCTGGAACGCGCAGTGGAGCGCGCCGATGCTCAGCTGTCGGCAGTGCCCATGGTTCACGACACGCTCTGGAACCCGTGGAACTGCCCGGCGGAGTTCCTGCCGTTCCTCGCGTGGAGCGTGTCCGTAGACACCTGGGACAGCAACTGGCCAGAGCGCATCAAGCGCGCCCGCATCGCCAGCTCGTTCCAGATCCAGCGCCACAAGGGCACCGCCAAGAGCATCGCAGACCTGATCGCCAGCTTTGGCGGTCAGATGCAGATCCGCGAGTGGTGGCAGACAACGCCGCAGGGTGAGCCGCACACGTTCAACCTGTTTCTGACCACCAGCGGCGACGGCGGACAGGAGTCGTCAGCCGAGTTCGTCCACCAAATCGTGGACGCGGTGAACCGCACCAAGCCCGTGCGCTCGCACTTCACTTTCACCCAAGGCATTCAGGCCGACAGCCAAGTCGGAACCGTCGCAGGTGCCCAAGCGGCGGTCTACCGCCGCCTGACGATGACCGGAGATTGACCCCCATGCGCATGAAGATCACCAACGCCGGCCGCGCCAAGCTGGTCAACGGCACCAACACCGGCACCAACACGGTGCTGATTTCTCAGATCGGGCTGACCTCTACCGGCTTCACCCCCACTGCGGCGATGACGGCGCTGCCGGGGGAGTTCAAGCGGATGACCAGCTTCGGCGGCGAGTCGGTCGCGGCCGATACGATCCACGTCACGCTGCAGGACAGCGGTACCGACAAGTACCCGCTGCGCGGCTTCGGCCTCTACCTGGCCGACGGCACGTTGTTTGCTGTGTACGGCCAGGCCGACGCGATCATGGAGAAGGCGAGCATTTCAACGCTGCTGCTTTCGGCCGACGTGGTATTCGCCGATATCGACACGGCGCAGATCAAGTTCGGCAGCACGCAGTTCCTGAATCCGCCGGCGACTGAAACGGTCGCAGGTGTGGTGGAGCTGGCTGATGGGGCAGAGACCACCAACGGCACGGATGCGGTTCGTGCGGTGACTCCGCGTGGCCTGAAGACCGCGCTGAACAATCGCTTCGGCGGCGACGCTCCGACCCCGTTCGTCAAAACGCTGCTATCCCTGGCCACCGCCGCGGCTATCCGTGCCTCCCTCGAATTGAAAGGCGCTGCGCTCAAGGACATGGGCCACGGCAAGGGACTGGACGCCGACACGCTCGACGGCATGCACGCCGCTGACTTCCCGCAGGTGGGGAAGGTGCAGACCTATGACGCTATCCCCGGAACGTTCAATCAGACACGCTGGATCAAGCTGGGCACGCTGCCTTGGACCGGCACTGCTGCCAGCGTACTGATGCTGGAACTCACCAACGGAGGTGTGGGTAGCCCGCGATATGTGTGGGAGCAGGTCGCTGCTTCGACCCGCTCGGCCGTCGACACCATCACCACGCTCAGCCAGGCGCAGGCCGATGGCATGGTCCACCAGACCCGCATCGGCCTCGGTGACGCTCTCGACCGTCCGTCGCGCGTCGGCCTCACGTTGACCCGCGATTCCGCAGGCAAGTCCACAGGCGTGGATCTGTGGCTGCAGCAGCGTGAGTACAGCCACGGTCATGCCGTGCGCGTGGTCAACGTCACGGGCACGACGTACCACGGGGTTGAGACGTTCGTCACCACGGAGCCTGCAGGCATCGTCTACGTCACGCCGCAACCCGTCGCCTACATGAGCGACGTACGCCGCCTGGTCGATGCGACGGAGAATCGCTGGGGCCGGCGCCAGACGTTCGCCCTGGGTGCGGCACTGGCAGACGATCAGACCATCGACCTTGGTAGCACAGGGGCGGCGCTGCGCGGTAGCGCGGTCGGCAGCGTGGTTCTGTCTGCCGCCGCCAGTGGCGACGGTGGCTTCGTCTACCTGCGCCCCAATGGCAACACCAGCACAGCGGGCCAGCTGGTGGTCTACAAGAACGGCGTGGCGGAGATGGCCAGTGCGCGTGTGGGTACTGGCGCGGGCGATGGCAGCGTGCTGCTTGAGCTGTATTCCCAGCGTCCGTGGCAGTTCAAGCAGGGAGGCGTTGACGGCCTCACCGGCTTGGAACTGCACGACACCACCGGTGGAAAAGAGTTCCGACTGACCACAACCGCCAACGCCAGCAAGATCGTGCTTAACCCCACCGGCAGCTGGATCAGCGCCGCCGAGTTCAGGGGCAAGCTGACGGGCAACGCGGACACTGCCAGCAAACTCGCCGCGCCACGCTCGATCAATGGGACCAACTTCGACGGGGCGAACGGCATCACTACTACGACGTGGGGTACTGCGCGCACGATCCAGATCGGCGATGCGTCCAAGTCGGTCAATGGTGGCGCGAACGTGTCGTTCACGCTGGCCGAGATTGGCGCCGGGTCCGCAGCCGATGTAGCTGCGCGCGTGGCCTACCTCACCCCGACCAACAACGATGACACCTGGCTCGATACGTGGAACGCGCTGCGAATCAACAGGCAGAGCAACCCCTCGCCTACCACCATGCCGGCGCAGTACACCATCGCCTGGTCACTGCCGAGCTATGACAACTCCCGTGGCCTTGCCCTCGCTGCCGACTACGGCGGCAGCAATCGCTTCTGGTTGCGCTCGCGCCGCGATACCGCACCGGCCGATCAGCGCTGGAAGGCTTGGGTGGAGGTGTGGACAGATGCCAATTTCAACCCAGCCACCAAGGCAAGCCTTGCCGGTGCCGATTTCACCGGAGCCGTTACAGCCCCGTCCTTCAAGGCAACGTCGAACGGGTTCATCGGCGGCGCAAAGTACGCAGTGCTCGCCCCCGATGCGCAGGACGGTGAAGTTCTGCTGCGCCCGAATGGCGGCGGCTCCGTTGTCGGCCAGCTGAGCATCACCAAGGCGGGCATGCGCTGGGATCAGAAAACCGTCTGGCACTCGGGCGTCTTTGATCCGGGCACCAAGGCCAATCGCATCGCTGGCCAGGTCATCATGTTCGCCGGCAAAAGCGCCCCGGCCGGCACCCTGCTGTGCGACGGCGCCCCCGTGTCCCGAACCACGTATGCCGACCTGTTTGCAGCTATCGGCACGTTGTACGGCTCAGGCGACGGCAAGACGACCTTCAACCTGCCGAACATGCACGAAGGTGCCGTCGTCGCGCACACCACCAAGCCCGATTCGGTCGGCACCGCGACCGTAGGCGAAGTGATCGGCCACACCCACACCGGTAGCGCCGCGAGCGCCGGCGCACACACCCACACCGTAAGCGTCGCAGCTGGTGGCGCGCACTCCCATGGCGCGAGCGCCAGCGCAGTAGGCGACCATGCGCACGGTGCTTGGACCGACCAACAGGGTCACCACGCGCACACTGGCGGCACGTCCTGGATAGGCGATCACCAGCATTTGACCGCGTTCGCCGAGTCGGGCATCGCTTACCCGTGGGGCGCTGACTACGGCCAGCACGCCGGCTCACGCGGTAATGCCGACAACGACAATCCGTGGCCGAACACCAGTCCGGCCGGTGGTCATGCGCACAGCTTCACCACGGACGGCGCTGGTGGTCACGCCCATAACATCGGCATGAATGGGGCCGGCGCTCACTCGCACGACATTTCCATCGCCCAGGTCGGCGACCACGGCCATACCGCAACTGCTGCCAGCGGTGGTGCTCACGCGCACACCGTCACCGTGGACAGCACTGGCGGCGAGCGCAACCTGGCTGCAGGTCTGCGAATGATCTACTGCATCACGTACTGAGGAACGGAGCATGTCCAACCAACCCCGCTTTGCCCACGCCTTCGACCCCATCACCCGCGCCTACATGGGCGCGGTGCGGCTGCAGCCATCCCCGGACGGCGCCTGGCACCTGCCGGAGCGCACTGTGGACGTGGCACCCAAGAGAAGCGCTGGCGAGTGCCAGGCACTGCGCCTTTCCGACGACGGTAAGCGGTGGGATGTGTTGGCCGACTACCGCAACCGGATGCTGTGGGACACGCGCACCGCGATGCCGGTCCCCAACCGCCTCACGCTCGGGGAGCTGCTGCCCGAAGGGCTCACCCTTGCCGAGCCGTTCCGGCTCGATGGCACCACGCCACAGTGCAACGCGTGGGACGATGGCAAGGCCGCGTGGGTACTGCTCCCCGACTACAGCGGCCGGCCGATCTGGAACAAGGCCGATGGCACCTTTGCGGCCCCGGTCACGCGTGGCCAGCACCTGCCGCCGTCGGTCACAGACCACGCCCCGCCGTCAAACCGCAGCGCGCCGATCACCTACGACGACGCGACAGAAATGTGGGTTGCCACCGCAGTGGCCGAGCCGGAGGATGCTCCACCGGCCAGCTGATCCGGTACTGATCGGATCTCGGCGGCGCGACACGCTCGCCCGCCGTTGTAGCAGCCCTATCTACCGCCCGCGCCACGTGCGCGCGCGAGGGGGCGTCGGGAATATGGGGGCATGGATAGTGCGCTGCCCCAACAGATCAACAACCTGCTCCGCGACGGCGTGGTGACCGAGGTCGATTACGACCGGCATCTGTGCCGCGTGCAGACGGGCGAGGCGCACACCGACTTCCTTCCGTGGTTCAGCGCTGCCGCCGGCGAGCTGCGCACCTGGGCACCGCCGAGTAGTGGCGAGCAGGTGGCACTGCTGTGCTGCGACGGCGACCTGGCCAACGCCATCGTGCTGCGAGGGCTGTACTGCGCGCAGTACCCAGCACCCTCGGCCAGCGCAAGCCTGACCCTGATCCAGTTCAAGGATGGCGCCGTGGTCAGCTATGACCACGACGCGCACGCACTGTCCGCCGTTCTGCCCGCCGGCGGAACCATCGCCATCACCGCCGACGGCGGAACCACCATCACCGGCCCGGTGACTATCAAGGGCGCCACCCGCATTGAAGGCGCGGTGACGGTCAGCGGCAAGGTCGAAGTGCGCGATGACGTGACTGCCGCCGGCATCAGCCTGACCAAGCACAAGCACCCCGGCGTGCAGCCGGGCGGTGGCACCACCGGGGCGCCGGCATGATCGGCATGGACGGCCGCACTGGCGTTTTCAGCGACGACCTGGCGCACCTGCGCCAGTCCATCGCCGACATTCTGACCACGCCCATCGGCTCGCGCGTGCAGCGCCGCGAGTACGGCTCGCTGCTGCCCGAGCTGATCGACCAGCCCTTCAACGATGAGACCCGCCTGCGCCTGTTCGGCGCCACGGCCACCGCGCTGATGCGTTGGGAGCCGCGCATCAGCCTCACCCGTATCGACCTGGCCCACGGCGACGTGGCCGGCTCGTTCGTCCTCGATCTACAGGGCCAGCTGGCCACACCGAGCGGCGCTTCGCGCAACACCCGCCTTTCCGTACCACTCCGCTTTCACACCCCCTAACCGAAGGAGAAGCCCATGGCCGCCAGTGGCTATCATCACGGCGTTCGCGTCATCGAAATCAACGGCGGCGTCCGGCCGATCCGTACCGTATCCACCGCCGTGATCGGCGTCGTCTGCACGGGCGAAGACGCAGACAAGACCGTATTCCCGCTGGATCGTCCGGTGCTGATTACCGACGTGCTGAGCGCAGTCGGCAAAGCCGGCATGACCGGCACCCTGCGCGCCACGCTGCAGGGCATCGCCGATCAGGGCAACCCGATTGTGGTCGTGGTGCGCGTGGCCAGCGCCAGCAATGACACCGACACCACTGCAAAGGTCATCGGCGGCGCCAATGGCGGCAGCTACACCGGCCTGCACGCACTGCTGGTTGCGCAGGCACAGCTGGGCGTCCGTCCGCGCATCCTGGGCGCGCCGGGGCTGGACACCCAGCCGGTGACCGCCGCCATGGTTCCCATCGCCAAGAAGCTGCGCGCCATGATCTACGCCAGCTGCGCCGCCAGCGCCACGGTGTCGGAAGCCATCGCCTACCGCGAGCAGTTCGCGGCCCGCGAGCTGATGCTGATCTACCCCGACTTCATGGCGTTCAACACCACCTCCTCCTCGACCGGCATGGCCTTCGCCGTCGCCCGTGCACTGGGCGTGCGCGCCATGACCGACCAGCAGCAGGGCTGGCACAAGTCCATCTCGAACGTACCGGTTGCCGGCGTGACCGGCATCAGCCGCGACGTGCATTGGGATCTGCAAGACCCCAACACGGATGCCGGCCTGCTCAACGCCGGCGACGTGACCACCCTCGTCAATTCCAACGGCTACAAGTTCTGGGGCTCGCGCACCTGCAGCGAAGACCCGTTGTTCCAGTTCGAGACGGCAACCCGTACCGCACAGATCCTCGCCGACACCATCGCCGAGGCGCAGGAGATCTACATCGACAAGCCGCTGCACCCGACGCTGGTCCGCGATCTGCTGGAAAGCATCAACGCCAAGTTCCGCGAGCTGGTCTATGCCGGCTATCTGATCGGCGCCAGTGCTTGGTACGACGATGGCGCCAACCCGTCGCAGTCGCTGGCCAGCGGCCAGCTGGTGATCGACTTCGATTACACCCCGGTACCGCCGCTGGAAAGCCTGCAGCTGAACCAGCGCATCACCGACCGCTACTTCGCCGACTTCCCGGCCCGCATCAGCGGCTAAGGCCGCATAAGGAATCCATGCCATGGCTCTGCCCAGCAAGCTCAAAAACCTCAACCTGTTCAACGATGGCCTGAGCTACATCGGCCAGGTCACCGAATTCAAGCTGCCCACCTTGACTCGCAAGATGGAGGAATACCGCGCCGGCGGAATGCTCGGCCCCATCGACATCGACCTGGGCCAGGAAAAGATCGAAGCCGAATGGAAATGCGGCGGCCTGATGCTCGATGTGCTTCGCCAATACGGCGCTGTCTCGCACAACGCAGTGCAGCTGCGCTTTGCCGGCGGCTACCAGCGCGAGGACAGCGGCGAGGTGGATTCGGTCGAAATCGTCATCCGCGGCCGCCACACCGAGATCGACGCCGGCACCGGCAAGGTCGGCGATGACACCGAGTTCAGCGTCAAGACCACCGCCAGCTACTACAAGCTGACCGTCAACGGCCGCACCGAGATCGAAATCGACCTGGTCGGCATGGTCTTCATGGTCAACGGCGTTGACCGTCAGTCCGCCCTGCGTCGCGCCATCGGCGCCTGATCCCTTCCCCCCTTGCCCAGCCTTTCCCATGGCTGGGCCAACCCTGTGAGAGACACACCATGAACACCGAACCCACCACCACCGTCGCCGACGAAACTACCGGCACCAACGTGATCGTGCTCGAAACGCCGATCCAGCGCGGCGAGCAGGTGATCCGCTCGGTTCGCCTGCGCAAGCCCACCGCCGGCGACCTTCGCGGCATCAAGCTGTTCGACCTGGCACAGATGGATGTGACCGCGCTGACCACGGTCCTGCCGCGCATCAGTCAGCCGATCCTGACCACCGCCGACGCCGGCAAGCTGGAACCGGCCGATCTGATCGAGTTTGCCCGCGTCATCGGCGATTTTTTCGTGCCGAAAGCGGAGAGGGAATCCCTGTCTGCGTAGAGGATCTGATGGCCGATATCGCGGTGATTTTCTCCTTCACCCTCACCGAGCTTTCGGCCCTCTCCCTGTCTGAATTGATCCAGTGGCGTCAGCGCGCCTATGAACGAAGTGGAGCCCAGCAGTGATACAGTCCGCCCATGGACACCCTTATCGCCATCGTCTTTGCGCTGTTTCTGCTGACCACGGTCGGTGGGCTGTTGCTGTGGGCGTTCAGCGCTGCGTGTCGCCTCCTGGCCGCGCTGGTAGCCGATCCTACGGACACCACGACGCCGTAACACCCGCATCGGTTGTCGTCGCATGAGCGGCGGCAACCTTCGCCTGCAGGTGGTGCTGGAAGCGCTCGACCGTGCCAGCGCCCCGTTCAAGAAGGTCATGGCCGGCAGCAAGGGCCTGTCCACTGCCCTGCAGGAACAACAGGCCAACCTACGGCGCCTCAATGCCGCCCAGCGTGACGTTGCGGCCTACCGTCAGCAGCAGCAGGCTGTGCGTGCCACCGAACAGAGCCACCTGGCCGCGCAGCTGCGCGTTGCCGCTCTCGCCCGTCAGATCAAAGAGGCCGGCACCCCTACCCGCAAGCTGAGTCGTGAGTTCAATCAGGCGCGCGCCGCCGCCGCCCAACTCAAGGGCCAGCATCAGCAGCAGTCGGTTGAGCTGCAGCGCCTGCGCAGCGGTCTGGACCGTGCCGGCATCAGCACGCGGCAGCTCGGCACACATGAGCGCAAGCTGCGAGGCGAGATTGCCGCCGTCTCGACGCAGATGGATGCCCAGCGCACGCGCTTGGCTGCGCTCGATGCGGCGCAGGCCCGTAGCCGCAAGATCCACAGCGCCGGCATGAATGCTGCTGCCCACGGCACTGGCGTAGCGCTAGCCGCGTTCGGCGCCCTGCGCGCGCATACGCTGCCCATCGCGCAGGCCATGAGCTTCGAGTCGGCCATGGCCGACGTGAAAAAGGTGGTGGACTTCGACACGCCGGACGGCTTCGAGAAGATGGGCCGCGACATTGAGGAACTGTCGCGCCGCTTGCCGATGGTGCCCACTGATATCGCCAAGATCGTCGCGGCCGCTGGTCAGGCGGGTATCGCCAGCAACGAGCTGACGCGCTTCGCCGAGGATGCGGCGAAGATGGGCGTGGCCTTCGACACCACCGCCGAAGACGCCGGCCAGACGATGGCCACATGGCGTACCGCGTTCCGTATGGGTCAGGACGACGTTGTCGTGCTGGCCGACAAGATCAACTACTTGGGTAACACCGGCCCGGCCAGCGTCCAGAAAATCAGCGAGGTGGTGAACCGCATCGGTGCGCTTGGTGAGGTGGCCGGCCTCGGCAGCGGCCCGCTGGCTGCGCTGGGCGCCACCGTCGCCGGCATGGGCATCGAGTCGGAAGTGTCGGCCACCGGCATCAAGAACATGCTGCTCACGCTGTCTTCTGGCGAGGCGGCGACCTCGCGACAGATCGCATCGTTCGAGAAGCTGGGGCTGAAGGCCGGGGATATGGCCAAGGCGATGCAGGACGACGCCGGAGGCGCGATCCTGCAGGTACTGGAAAAGCTCAAGCAGCTGCCCAAGGCCGAGCAGGCGGCGACGATGACGCAGCTGTTCGGCCGCGAATCCATTGGCGCGATCGCGCCGCTGCTGACCAACCTCGATCTGCTGAAGGAGAACTTCGGCAAGGTCACCGACGCGCAGAAGTACGGCGGTTCAATGAACGCCGAGTACGCCGCGCGCGTGGGCACGGCAGAGAACGGCCTGGTGCTGCTCAAGAACAGCGCCACCGTGCTTTCCCAGCGCCTGGGTAAGACCCTGCTGCCGACGGTCAAGGAACTGGCCGCGCGCGTGGCCAAGGTCGCCGACCGGATGGCCGAATGGGTGACGAAGAACCCGCAGCTGGTGGCCACCATCGCCAAGCTGGCCATCGGCGGGACCGCCCTTGCCGCTGCGCTCGGCGGCCTGCTGGTGGCCGGCGGCGTCGGCGCCATGGCGCTGACACAGATCCACAAAGGCGTGATGCTGCTCAGCGGCGGCGGCGGCATTGGCAAGCTGGTCGGCCAGGTGCTGTCGCTGGGTGGCCGGGCATTCCCGATGCTGTTCAACGTTGGCCGCATGCTGCTGCCGCTGTTGGGTGGCATCAGCCTGCCAGTGCTGGCCATCGGCGCTGCGATTGCAGTGGTCGCCGCGCTGGTCTGGAAATACTGGGAGCCGATCAAAGCGTTCATGATCGGCGTCTGGCAAGGCGTGCTCGATGTGGTCAACCCGATCATGGCCGAGCTGATGACTGCTCTTGAACCGCTGGGCCCGGTGTGGGACACGATTTCCGGCGCCATGAGCCAGGCATGGGATTGGGCAAAGAAGCTGTTCACGCCGTTTGAAGCCACCAGCGAGCAGCTGCAGGGCGCAACTGACGCCGGCCGAGGCTTCGGCCAGATCCTGGGCACCGTGCTGACCGTAAACCTGCGCATGGCGGTGAAGGCCATCGGCTGGCTGGTCGATGCGTTCACCACAATTCTGCCGGTAATCCAGAACGCCGTCGGCGGTGCATGGACCTACCTGCAGGGCGCGTGGGATCTGATCGTGGGCCTGTTCACCCTCGACGGCGGCAAGATCCGCGCTGGCCTGACTGCCATGTGGGAGGGCGCCAACCAGATCCTGCTGGGCTGGCCCGCGAAGATGATGCAGGCGGGTGTCGACATGATTACCGGCCTCATCAACGGTGTGAAGTCGATGGGTGGCGCGGCGTTCGATGCCATCGCCGGTATCGCCGAGGGGGTGACGGTCAAGTTCAAGAGCATGCTCGGCATCCATAGCCCGTCGCGTGTCTTCGCGCAGTTTGGCGACTTCACCATGCAGGGCTTGGCTGGCGGTTTGGACCGCAGCCAGGGCGAGCCGCTGCAGCAGGTGACCAGCGTTGGCGACCGCATTACGCAGGCCGGCGCCGGCATGGGCGAGCGCATGCAGCAAGCGGGCATTGGCGGCACCGATGCGTCAACCAGCCGCCTTGATGAACTGCGGCAACGACGCATCGACCGGAATGGCCCTGATGCTGATACCGCACGTGCCACCGCCAGCCGTGACCGCCTGCGTGCTGCAGCAGTTGGGGGCGAGCGCGTGACGCAGATCGGCGCTGGCATGACGCAGCGCATGCAGGCCACCGATAGCGACACCGCACCCTCCCGGCTTGATGCGCTGCGCGAGCGTCGCATTGCGCGCGGTGGCGACACCGCCGCCGCCGCGCGTGCCACCAGCAGCAGGGACAAACTGCGTCAGGCATCGGCCGGGCTTGCGCTGGGGGCCGCTGCGTTGCCCGTCATGGCCGCAGCTGCTCCGGTGGTCGCTCCGGCGGCTGCGCAGGCCGCAGCGGGCGGCACAGGCGCTTCCAGCTACACCATCAAAATCCAACCGCCGTCCGGCGCCGACTCCCGCGAGATCGCGGATCTGGTGCGGCAGGCCATTGAACAGATCGAGCGCGACAAGGCCACCCGACGCGGTGCCCGGCTCAGCGACTGAGGACCACCACCATGCAGATGACCTGGGGCACATTCGTGTTTTCCCTCTCCACCGCCGCCTACGGCGAACTACAGCGCCAGATGACCTGGCGCCACGCCAGCAGCGAGCGCGTGGGCGCCCGCGCGGCCCGGCAGTACGTCGGGCCAGGCGATGACACCATCAGCCTGCAGGGCACCATTGCCGGCGAGCTTGTGGCCGACCTGCAGGTGCTGGACAAACTGCGCGAGCTCGGCGACCAGGGCAAACCGCAGGCGCTGGTGGAGGGCACGGGGCGCGTCTACGGCGCGTACCTGCTGACCAGCCTCAGCGAGACGCGGCGCGAGCTGTTCAACGATGGCACGCCGCGCCTGATCGACTTCCAGATGCAGCTGGAACGGGACGACGACGGCGCAAGCGAGGCCATCGCATGAGGGCGACGCCATATCCGATTCCCGCATGGCGGGTAGTGCTCGATGGCAAGGATCTGACCGACCGGCTCGCGCCGCGCCTGCTGGATCTGTCACTGACTGAGAGCCGTGGCGATGAAGCCGACCAAGTGGATCTGCGCGTGCATGACCACGACGGCATGCTTGCGCTGCCGCGCCGTGGCGTCACCCTGCAGGTGGCCATCGGCTATGAGGGTAGCGGTCTGTTCGACAAGGGCACCTTCAAGGTGGACGACGTGGAACACAGCGGCTCGCCGGACATCATCACGATTCGTGCGCGCTCGGCTGACCTGACCGGGGCTGTGCGTCGCCGTCGCGAACGCAGCTGGCACGACACCACCCTGGGCGACATTCTCGGCACCATCGCAGGCGAGCATTCGCTGCGTGCGTCGGTGGCTGCGGATCTGGCCAGCGTGCCGATTCCACACCTCGACCAGGCCAACGAGAGCGATATCAACCTGCTGACGCGACTCGGCAAACGCTTCGACGCCGTGGCCACGGTAAAGGCTGGAACACTGATCTTTGCGCCCATAGGTGCTGGTACCACCGCCAGCGGCCAGCCGCTGCCCGGCGTGCGGATCACGCGAGCATCGGGTGACCAGCACCGCTACAGCGTCGCCGACCGAGAGAAGTTCACCGGCGTTCGGGCCTACTGGGGCGACCGGCGTGCAGCACGGCGTACGGGGGTGCTGGTGGGCACGTCCGATAACGAGAAGAAGCTGCAGCCGACCTACGCCACCGCGCAGGAAGCGCGGCAGCACGCCGAGGCCGAGTTCAAGCGGCTGGACCGTGGCACTGCACAGCTGAGCTATCGGCTGGCAGTAGGCCGTGCCGATATCTACCCAGAGCAGACGGTGACGGTCAGCGGGTTCAAGCCGGAGATTGACGGCACCGATTGGTTGGTGGACAAGGCAACGCACACCATCGACGGCAGCGGCGGTTTCGTCACATCAATCGACTTGGATCGCTCATCCTAGCCACCAATTGAAAGCGTCTTCAACAGCGACAGTTGGGATTTGGCTGAATCTCTGAAAGCAATTACTTGCATCTGATACTGCGCCCCCTCGGGAACCGCGTTGAGCACCAGATTCCTGAACTCCCTCATCCTCTGAGGACGATTTGCAGTCTCAGCTGAACGCACAAGGAGATAGAACTCATACGTCTCGGCACCTTCGAGCAGATTCAAAACCTCAATGGCCTGCTTCAAACGAATAGTGTTATCAGCAATCAGCAGCCTTACCGGGAATACGAGGACACCGACGGCAACACCCGACGGCAATTTGTAGCAACCAGTGACGAGGTATGGACTCTGCTCCAAGATCGAGCAGGACATCAGCTCCAAAGCACGAACACATTCAGCCGCAGCGATTGGACGAACGAATCTCTTTAATTGATGCTGCGGCAGGGCGTCAAGCTGCTCGACTTGACTTGCGTCCTTAATTGTAAGATCCGAAACGTCAACCTTAAGTTGCCTCTCCGCGTCGATCAAGAACGTGTCCAACTGATACATCCAAAAATTCTTTACGCCTGCTTGAATCATCTCCTCGACGAGCATTTCGAGGGGGGCCAATCTCGCCCTGTTCTTTCCCTCGCCGGGAGCGAGTCTCCACCAGTCTTCTTTCGCGTCCCGTGTCACGAAGACAACGTCCTCGATATTGTTTTCCCTAACGTGCTCAAGGATCTGCATCCAAATGTACAGATCACCGTACTGACTTTGGTAAGTGACACCCTGGGCGTAGTACTGTGGCTCGTCGCCCTCTGCTTTGGTTCCATCTTCAAATCCAGGGCCTCGCTTCAGCGCAAAACGCTGTTCTGCAAGGGAATCCCAAGCAGTAACCTGCTCCTGCGTAGGTGCCGCTCCAACCTGATGGAAAAGTTCGTCCAAACTGTCACGAATGGAATCATGATCTGTCGGAGACAACTGCCCCGCTAATGTGGCTTCGACGGTACTTCTAACTTTGTTCGCTTCAGCCCGAATGGCGCTCAACGAGTCGTCCGCCTCGGTCACTCCGCGCTCTTTGAGCTCTGCCTTTTCAACGGCAGTGAAGTAAGAGGCGAGTGATTTATCAATTTCCTTCAGAACTGCGGCAGTTTTCTGATGCGCAGCGTGTATTGCGCCTAAGCGGCGCCGTTGGAACTCCAAGCCTACATGTCGCGGAATCCAAAGTCTCTCCTTCAGTTCTTGCAATGTAGACAGCACCTGCTCCCGCGTTGACTTCGGAACTCGGTAGAGGTGTAGCAGGACGTTGGTGTCGAATACGAACGTGCCGTGCTCCCAAAGTCTTTTGATCTCTTTTGCATCCGGCGCGTAGTAGCCCTTGAAGCTAGATTTCATGCAACCCCCTAAGTTTGTGCTTCACGGCCCGGCTCTCGTTCGTACGGGCCATCGGCATGCATCGTCAGTTGGAGAAAAGTTCAGTTCCGGCCAAATTCTCGGCGTAGTGCTGCCAGCACATCGCCGTACGCCTCTCTAATGCGACCTTTGGAGAATGGGATGTACTGAACCCCCTGCACGTTCGAGAATTGCGCCACTCCCTCTTCCAACAATATGATCGCGCGCGCGAAACCAAGACGCCCCTGAAACAGACCTGCTTCATGAATCACATTTTGTCGCGCGCGGACCTCTCCCGACTCCTGCATGTCTTCTCCCGTCATAACCAGGAGTGCGAAAGAGGATTTCTTAATCATTGACTCAAGAATGTCACGTATGGAATGCCCAGCACGAGCCCCTGATTCGTAACACTCGATGCGGTAGTCATGCTGATCCCGCAGATGGTCGCGAAGATCTCTCCACTCCGTGCTTCGCCCATGCCCGATGAATACAACAGGACTGTCCGCTGGAACAACCTCAGCCCCTTGATTCATATCGAACGGGCTGAAGATCCTCTGGATATGCGGCCGGCTTGGTGCTTTTACCTCTACAAGAGCGAAGCTTCGGAGCTGATTGACTCGAAAGCGCACCGATTGTGAGTTCATGTAAAGGACATAGGATCCGCCTTGCGGAACTGCAGAGAGGAACTCAGTCTCGTTATCGAACGCCCACTGCCCATCCGATAGGGTCACCTTAAGCGTCTCATCCACAACCTGTTCTTTCAGCTCGCTAACCAGTTGCCGGAAGCCATTGATCGCTGAGCGAATAGTGTCTACCGAGAACTTGACACCCTGATACTCCACACTTCGTTCCATTGCTCTTCCTTTCGATGAGGTTGCCCTATGCCAAGTTCGCTTTCGCTTCTTGCGGTTCGCTCGGCTGCTGGTGTAACGCTGACGTAGTGGAAGGCATGGAGTCACTTGCACAGGCCCCGTGAACACCTGACCGATCACGGCCCCGTCGAACAAGGTTTGACCACTGCAAACGCACACCACTGGATCTCGCCCCACACCATCACCGCAACTCATAATCCTTCGCTCCGTCTAGCGCGCCACACCGGCGCCTCATGCGGGCGAGTTAGCGGCCTGAAAGGAGCGCGGCGTGAGGGTTACGGAGCGGTCTTCTTTGATCTCTTCGGAGCCTTGACAACGATTTTCTGCGCGCGCAGATCGGCGTCGCCGCTGATCTGCTGGCCTATCGTTGCGTTCTGGAACATCGTGCGCCGTTCCGACCCAGCGGCAGCAGGTGCGGCACCGGTCAGCGCAGCCATGGCTGCGATGCGTGCCGATGGCGACGCGTTGCGCCAGGCATCGAGCAGATCTGCGTCGGCTTCGGACAGCCGATCACGTCGACCGACCAGCACATAAGCCACATCCACGCCAAGTTCGTCGGCGGCGGCGAAGTACGCCCCTCCCGGCACGTGCGCATCTTGCTCGAACAGGATCTGCGTGCGCTTGGCAACACCACAGGCCAATCCGATGGCCTCCTGAGTCAGACCCAGGCGCTTCCGTTCTTCTTTCAGGCGATTACCTACAGACACGCAATTCCCCCTTGACAGGTGTAGTTAACTTCACCACCATTTCGCCTAGAAATACACAGGGGAAACGGAATGAACGCCAAACGACGGACTACTGCGCCCACGCTGCGCACTGCTGAGCAGGCGCGCCAGTGGCTCATCGACAACGGCCTGTCGGTTACCGCCTTTGCAGAAGCCAACGGGTTGAGCCGCGATGCGGTGAACAACGCGCTGCGCAGCGACAGCAAGTGCCGGATCGGCAAGGCCCACGCCGCCGCAGTAGCCCTCGGCATGAAAGCCGCCCCTGATTCTCACACAGAATCGCCAAAAACCACCCGAATCCTCGCAAAGAAGGGCACAAGCAGCAAAGTCCCGGCGAAGAAGACCGCGGCCAAGAAGGCCGCTAAGCGCAGGGCCACGGTATGAGCGCATCTGTTGGACAGCGTGCTGTGTTCTGCTGCCCCGCCTGCAATGCTCGGCTGGTGAAGCGCACCAGTGCGTTGCAACACCCGTTCCTGCGCACAGATGCCTACGTTTGCCCGAACCCCATGTGCGGGGCCACCTACACCGGCAGTTCGGAACTGACGAACTTGGCCAGCCCGAGCGGCCTCCCAAGCGCTCCAGCATGCGAACTGCCCCCGACACCCGGATACCAGCGGACGATGCTGCAGACGCGCTGGAAGCAAGACCAGGGCGAGCTGCAAACCGACTGGATCGACGCAATCGAATCCTGTCCACCCGACGGCGACCAGCCCTCGGTCTGATCCACCTCCCCCCTTCCACAACCATCTGACCTGGCGCCCTATGGCGCCAGCAAGGGAGTGCTGCGCCTGTGATGCGCCACAAGACTCAATTTGACGGCTGGTCCTCGGCAATGGAGCCGAGCTTTGTCACCTCTCCAACGCGTGTCGAGTACGTGTCCTATGCGCAGAAGCAGCGCGACGCCGCCGAGCTTCGCGACTTGGTGAAAGCCCACATTGCACGTGGCGGCGCCTATGTGGTGCTGCCGTCGCACGCCGCTGCACAGGTGTCCGCATGAACCTGTCCGCAGCTGCAACCGATTCGCACATTTCTACACAGTTCTACTTGACTTCCCCATGGACGGGGAGCAGAGTTTGCCGCAAGGAGCTTAGAAACTCCGAAATCACAGCGGAAACCGCGCCCGTCAGCATTGCGGTTTTTTTGCGCCTGAAATCCAAGCGCACCGACGTTTTCTGCGTCGGGAGGGCGGCAGCCATACAACACCCGAAAGGGGAAAACTGCCTGCCGGTCTGTGATCCGGTTTCTAACCTCCCGACTCCCTCGGTGCGACGCTTAGAAACGTCTCGCCGAGGTCAATCCTCGATCACAGGAGACGTCTCCATGCCTCATGGCGCCCCTTCCACGCCCGGCAACCCGGCCGCGCGTCAAATCTCGCTCGCCTTCGGCCTGATCGCCGACACCCTCGAATGGCCCAACGACGACTATCAGGCGTTCATCGCCCGGCTGGTCGCCGTAGGTGTGTCTCCGCTCGCCATCACCCTGGGCGACGTGCTCATGGCCTACACCGCGCAGTGCGATGCCCGCCGGGGCGCGCCCAGCGCCGACGGCAAGGGGGTGCATTGATGGCCCCTACGAACGTGGTCATGCCGGCCGAGGCGCTGCGCCCGGTCATCGTGCTGGAAACGCAGATCCCCGGGTTCGGGCTGCGCGCCTCCTTCGACCAGCGCCGGGTGCTGTACCTCGCCCTGATACACATCGATTCGGACACCGCCGCAACCGTCTCCGCGCACAACTCGCGGAATGTGCAACGCGCCGCCACCGAGGGCATTCAGACCGGGACCGTGGTCTACCTGCTCGCCAAGGGCGAGGCCGACCGGTTCTTCGACTGGCTGCGCACCGGCGACAGCTATCCGGGCGGGGTGAACTGATGGCCAGCCACAACGGGCACACACCTCCTGCGCGCAACCCCGGCCCACCTGTGGCCGAGGATCGCGGGGCACAGGTGATCGGCGGCGACGACTACCAACGGCTGTGGCGCCTCAGCCACGCGGCCGATCTGCTCGGAAAGCTGCCGAGCGAGGCGGCGAAGATGCTGGAAATCGAAGCCGATCACACATCGGCCGTCGCCCACTACATCGCCGAGGACCTGGCCGCAATTCTGAGCCGGTCCCGCCCCGTAGACGAGTAATGCCCCACCCCGCCCCTAGCAGCGCACCACCGCCGCTAGGGGACGGTCAGGAGAGAGCCATGCAACACCAACGCACGTCCGCGAATGCGGCGACCAAGGGCTGAGCCGGTATGCAAGAAGAAATCCGCCAACAGGTACTGTCGCGCATCGAGCGCGACTATGGCCTGAAACACCGCGCCGGCACGCCGTATATGCGCGGCGGCAAGTGCCCCCATTGCGGCAAGAAGGAGCTATATACCAGCCACGTCACGCCGTGGGTGCTGCGCTGCGGCCGTCAGGCGAAGTGTGGTCAAGAGGTGCGCGTACGCGACCTCTACGACGATCTGTTCGACGACTACTCCAAGCACAACCCGCAGACGCCGCAGGCACCGCATGCTGCTGCCGATGCATACCTGGCTACCGGCCGAGGGTTCAACATCAAACCCCTACAGGGGCTGTATACGCAGGAGGACTACTACGACCGGACCAAGCGCCAGGGCACGGCCACCGTGCGATTTCCCCTGGTCAAGGGCGGCTGGTGGGAACGTCTGATCGACCGGCCACACCGGTTCGGGAAGATGAAAGCCCGATTCGCACCGGGCGAAAGCTACACCGGCGTGTGGTGGGGCGCAGCTGCCCGCGACCAGCTGCGCACCGCCCGCGAGGTATGGATTGTGGAGGGCATCTTCGACGCCATCGCGCTCCTGCAGCGCGGCATCTGCGCCGTTGCCGCAATGTCGAGCAACGCCTATCCGGAACTGTCCCTCAAGGAACTGAGCGCCGCGCGCCCCAATGACCTGCCCGTGTTGGTGTGGGCGCTGGACAACGAGCCCGGCGCACGCGGCTACACGGCCAAGCACATCCGCCGCGCTGAGAAGCTGGGCTATCGCTGTAGGGCCGCGCAGATCGAGCAGGTCGGCGAGAAGAAGACCGATTGGAACGACCTGCACTTGCGTGCGCAGGCTACGGAGGACGGCGACAGCCAGTGGCAGGCCGATATCGATCTGGCCTTGCACAACGGCGCGCTGCTCGTGGCCCGCACCGCGATGGACAAGGGCCTCATCATGTATGAGCGCGACAAGAACACCGAGTTTCACCTTGAGCACAACTCGCGCCTGTACTGGTTCGAGTTCGACGCCCTGCGTTACGAAAAGCTGTGCCGCGAACGCGCAGTGGACCGTGACCTGGCCAGCGAAGACGAACTGGAAGCCGAGGAGTTGGCCAAGATCCAGCGCGCAAGCGCCTCGATCCGGCAGATTGCCAACTGCTACCCGGAGGCGCTCTACTTCCAGAAGCACGAAGCCACCGATGAAAGCTGGTACTTCTTCCGTGTGGACTTCCCTCACGATGCCCCGTCCGTAAAGGGCACCTTTACCGGTGCACAGATCGCCAGCGCTACCGAGTTCAAGAAGCGCCTGCTGAGTCTTGCGCAGGGTGCGCTGTTCAGCGGCACCGGCAAGCACCTGGACAAGGTGATGGACGCGCAAACCTTTGGCATCAAGGACGTGGCCACGGTCGACTTCGTTGGTTACAGCCCCGACCACAAGGCCTACATTTTCGGCGACCTGGCCGTACGCAATGGGGAAGTCACCCTGGCCAACGCCGAGGACTACTTCGAGTTCCCCAAACTGCGTATCAAGACCACGCAGCGGTCGATCCGCATGGACATTCAGCGCGACCACGAAGCCTACCGGACCGAATGGCTGCAGTGGCTGTGGACGTGCTTTGGCACCAACGGCATGGTGGCGCTTACGTTCTGGTTCGGTTCCTTGTTCGCCAACCAAATCCGCAGCGCACACAAGTCCTTCCCGTTCTTGGAGGCTACCGGCGAGGCCGGCGCCGGCAAGACCACGCTGCTGACGTTCCTGTGGAAGCTGCTGGCCCGTAGCGACTACGAAGGTTTCGACCCGGCCAAGTCATCCAAGGCAGGACGTGCCCGCGCCATGGGCCAGACCTCGGGCATGCCGGTGGTACTGCTGGAAGCCGACCGCGATGCACCGGACAAGGCGCACGCAAAGTCCTTTGAATGGGATGAACTGAAGGACTACTACGGTGGCGGCACGCTGGCTACGCGCGGCGTGCGCAACGGCGGCAACGAAACCTACGAGCCGCCTTTCCGAGGCACGATTGTCATCAGCCAGAATGCAGCCGTGGACGCCAGCGAGGCGATCATGACGCGTATCGTCAAGCTGCATTTCCGCAAGCCCAACGCCACCACCGAAAGCCGGCTGGCGGCGGACAACCTCAACGCCCTGCAGGTCGAAGACCTGAGCCACTTCCTCATCAAGGCAGTGCGGGCAGAGGCGCAGGTGATGGAGAGGTTCGGCGAGCGCGTGCGGTTCTACGAGGCCAAGTTGCGCGAGAACAAGGATCTGCGCATGGAGCGCATCATCAAGAACCACTCGCAGATGCTTGCCTTGCTGGATGGGCTACGCCTGGTCATCGACATTCCCGAAGACTTGGTGACGGCGACACGCCAGGCACTGGTTAGCATGGCAATGGAGCGCCAATCGGCCGTCAGCGCAGACCATCCCCTGGTCAACGAGTTCTGGGAAGCCTACGAGTATCTGGAGAGCATCGGCAACGGCGAGCGCCCGGTAGTCAACCACTCCCGTGACACGCAGCGAATCGCCATCAACCTCAACGACTTCATCGCCAAGGCCGCGCACCACAGCCAGCCGGTGGCCGATCTGAAGCTGCTACGTGCATACCTGCGCGACTCGCGCCGCTACAAGCTGGTCGATACGAATCTGACGGTAAACAGCGCCATCAAGACCAACAGCACCGGCGCCGGTGTGGCTGTTCGCTGCTGGGTGTTCAAGAAATGACCCGGCCGAACAATGAAGCGGTGCGCGCAGCGTTCTGGCAGGTGGTCGAAGCCGGACTGGTATCGCGCGGCGTTGGAAACCACACCAGCGAACCTGCGCACCTAGCCATCTGCATGCCAGAGGTTAGGACCGAAGCAAAGCGGTTGGGTGTGCGGCTTCCGGCAGGCAAATCGCTTCTCGATGCAATGCGCACATGCCACCGCTTGGTGGACGTGATGCCGATCCGTAGCCGTATTCGACACAGCACCGTGACGTGCTGGATTTTCAGGAAGTAAGTGCAACAGCGGGCCGGCGGGAGGAGCACCACCTCCAACCCCAAGGCCATCCACCAACGAAGTTCAGGAGAGAACCATGCAACAGATGACAGGCAAAGCCATGACCACCCTCGCAAAGTCGCTGGATTCCAGCACCGAACCCGGAGCGGAGGCTATCACGGGTGTGCAGAACTGCGTGAATGCTGGTGGCGACGGGGATTCCGACGCCAGCGCCACTATCACGCTACACATCACCCACAACCGCGTGATCGCCACGGCGTTGCTGAACATGGGGCCGGCGAAGGTCGCGCAGTGCGTATTCGAGCGTCGGAAGGGAAGTAGGAAAGGCTGGGAGATGGTCAAGGGAACGGATTTCAACGACGAAACCAGCTGGATTTCGCCTGAGCTTGCCGACCTGGCCAGCCGCGTGCCGTTCCCCTACGAGGTAGCCAACATGCTTCCCGGCAAGCAGGCTACGGCCGCTGCCGTGGCGCAGGCCGCGCAGGAGGTGGCCAATGGCTGATTTGCTCGCGCTGCTGGCCATGTGCATCCTACTGCCGGTGGCAGGCGCCACCATGCTCAAGATGTGGCAAACGCGCCCACCGCGTCGGCGCAACAGCGGCTTGGCCGTCGGCCAGGTCCCGCAGCCGCTGCGCCGTCGTGCACCCATGGCAGTACGTCGGGGCGTGGTCCATGGCTGATATCGAAGCCGCCCGCCGATTCCTCGCCGCTGAGTTCGAGAGCGCCGGCCTGCCTCATACCGCAGGCAGCATCCTTGCCGGCATCAGCCCCTTTGGCAAGGGCGCATACATTGCTGCCGTGGCTGCTGCCCTCAAAGCATCGACGCCCCCGCTCGCTCCGGGTGAACGAGCGCGGTTCGAGGCGTGGGCCCATGCACAGAGCTACGGGGGCGGAAACATAATTTCGGACCCGCACCCGGATTATCCGGAGGTCTACGCCTGCCCCCTTGCTCAGCTGGCGTGGTGCTGTTGGCAAGCGGCTCTTGCCATCGGCCCTCGGCGCGACGAACGCTTCGTTTCCGGCCTGTGTAACCGGCTGGAGACGCTTAGCGCTACCGCGCAGCGCATGGCCGAGGGTGGTAACAGTGACCTGCCCGTGGTTGGCCTTCATCACGCCCAGCAGATGGTGCGCAAGGCCAACGCGGCCGGCAGGCCAGCCCTGGACCTGCATCGATTGATTCCGCCCCTGTGGCTCAGTGAACAGATTGGTGGACCACTTGATGATCTAACACCTGGCCAGGCATGGCGGAACGGATTCAACGAGTGTCGAACTCGCATGCAGCTGTTAGTCGACCAGATCATTGACCTTCACAAGCTGGAGGTGAGCCAGTGACACAGCAGCAGAAGACACCACCGCGCACCCTCCCTGCCTGCCCGGATAGCCACCCGGCGCGGTACATCCACGATCTACGCCGCGAGGGCGCGGGCGGTGGCCACCTCATCGAATGCCGTTGCAGCACCACGGCGAAGCACCCGTCGTTCGATCTGGCGTGGGCGCACTGGCACAAGCAACACGGCCTGCAGCCGACCGCCGCGGCGCTGGAGGAACCCTTGCAGAGCAACGTGTTGCAGATGAAATTGTTCACCGCAGGGAGGGCTTGAGCATGGCGCAGATACTGAACTTCACCGATCTACAACGGATCTGCGCCCCTGATGGTCCGCCCCCCACACCCACAACGGTGGAGCGGTGGGCGGACAGTCAAGGGATTTTGTATAAGTACGACCGGCGCGGGCGCATCTGGACCACCGTCGAGGCCATCAACGCGGCCTTGGGTCTGCCGGGCGTATCGGCGCTGCCACAGGCAACAACACTGCTGGAATTGGTCTGATGACACGCGGTCGGAAAAGGAAGTTCAACCCGGAGATCCCTGGTCATATTGACCAGGGATCGCTGCCACGCGGGGTGTATTGGGGCGAAGGCCGTTGGTACGTGCTCGATCCACACCCCGAAGGTATCGGGCAGAAGAAGGAAACGGTGGCCTCGCGGCGCGCCCGCCTTTCGGATCTGCACGCGATCATGGAGGCGCGAGCCGGCGGCAACGTTCGTGGAACCCTCGGCTACCTGGTCGAGGTGTTCAAGCGGTCCAGCGAGTACATCGACCTGGCGAAGAAGTCGAAGGAGGGCTACGACTACTGCGCAGCAAAGGCGTGCGGCTACCTCCTGCGCGATGGTCGCCCGCTGGGCCAACAGCGCATCGAGCATCTTTCGGTGCCGGTCCTGCAGCGAGTGGTGGAAACCATGGCCACCGGCCGGCCTGCCATAGGTAAGCTGCCCCTGATCGCGGCAACACCGGCGGCGGCCAACCGCGTGGCCAGCTATCTGCGGCGTCTGTTCGCTTGGGGAATCCGGCATGGCCACTGCACGTCGAACCCTGCCGACGGCATACGCAAGGTGCGTGAGAAGCGCGACGCGCGCATGCCTGACCACGACGCGTTCGACGCGGTGCTGCGATTCGCACGCGCGTGCGCCAGCCGGCAGGCGCATACCGCTGGCAGCTGCCCGCCCTATCTCCCTGCAGTCATGGTGCTGGCCTATGCGGTCCGCCTACGCGGCATTGAGGTGAACACTCTCACCGACGCCCACCTGCAGACTGAGGGCATTCGCAGCAATCGCCGAAAGGGTTCGCGCGACAACGTGACGCTGTGGACCAAGGATCTGCGCGCGGCCGTGAAATGGCTACAGGCCTACCGGGACGAACGGATGCGGGCCCATGGGCGGCCGGTACCGATCAAGCCTGAGCAACGATGCCTTCTGGTTTCGGAGTCCGGCACCCCGCTCACGAAATCAGCCCTCGACAGCGCCTGGCAACGCCTCGTCCGCCGCGCGGTTGCGGAAGACGTGATCGAGAAGGACCAGCGGTTCGCGCTCCATGGCTTGAAACATCGGGGAATTACCGACAGCGAGGATAAGAGCGCTGGCGGCCACGTGACCGAGGCCATGCGTCAGCTGTACGACCATTCCGTACCGGTGGTGAAAGCGGCCGTGAAACCAAAAAAGAAGGGCTAATTTTACCGGCAATTTTACCGGTGGATGCCAAAAGGCCAGCGCACCGCGCTGGCCTTTTTCGTTGAAACCCCTATTTTCAAGGCGTTTCGGCGTTTCCCATGTGGTGCCGCTTATCCGAATCGAACGGATGACCTACTGTTTACAAGACAGTTGCTCTACCAACTGAGCTAAAGCGGCACGGGGTGAAACGCCGACGGCAGTGCCGTGGTTTGGGAATTCTAGCGCAGTCGCGTGCATTCCAGCGACCGTTGCTGCGCGGCGCCGCTGCGCTGCTGCGCCTGGGCCGGTTCGGCGGCAGCCGCCAGCTGCCCTTCCAGCCACCATTGGCCGGCATCACCACTGGCGACCAGCCGCGGCTGGAAGCCAGCGGCCTGTACCGCGGCCATGCGCCGTTCGGCGCCCTCGCGGTTGCGGTACTGGCCCAGTGCAATGGCGTTGGTCTCTTCGCCCTGGCTGATGATGTAGTAGTCGCTCAGCCCGGCGGCGACGATGCGCTTGACCGTGGCCTGCGCGTCATCACGGTTGGCGGCGGCGGGCAGCAGCACGCGGTAACGGGCGCTGCCACTGGCGGCGGGCTGCTCGCGCAGGCGCACCTGGCTCAGCAGGGTGCCGGCACGGCCTTGTGCGGCGGTGGCGGCGGCACGGTCGGCGAACGGGCCCAGTGCCAGGCAGCGCGGCGTTGCGGCCGGGGCTGCGGGCTTCTCGGCCACCGGTTCCAGCGCTGGCTTGGCGATGGCGGCGACCGGTTCGGGCGCCTTCACCGGTTCGGCCGGCTTGCTGGATGCTGGGGGTATCGCCGGTGCCGGCGCAGGCGCAGCGGCCACTGCGGTAGCCGGCGCGGCCTCACGCTCCACCAATGCTTCTGTGGGTGCCGCTGCCGAGGCCTGTGCGGCCACGGCCGCATCGGTCCCGCCGGGCAGCCAACGCAGTTCGGCCACGCCGGTCGGGTGCGGCGGCAACGGCGCGCGCGCGGGCTCATCGCGCAGCAGCCACCAGGTGGCGACACCAAGATTGAGGATCGCCAGCACGACGATCAGGGCACGGGTCAGCATGCGCCGATACTAGCCTGCGGGCTGGTGCACCGCCCAGCGGGCGAGGCCATCCAGCACCAGCGACGGGTGGTAGTCGGCGCCGTCCAGCAGCGGCATCAGCGCGGGCGCGCCACCGCCATGCACCAGCAGCGACGGCATCACGCCCAGCAGCGCCTGCGCCTGGCGGGCACTGCGTTCGACCAATGCAACGGCAGCACCATCGCAGCCCGACGCCAACGCATCGGCAGTGTCGTTGGCGAATTCGCTGTAGTCACCACCGCTGGCCGGCAGTTGCACCGCGCGCGCGTGCAACGCTTCGCGCATGGTGGTCGGCGAGGCGGAAATACGTCCACCGTGATGCTGACCATCGGCATCAAGCAGGTCGATGGTCAGGGCGGTGCCGACACCGACCACCAGCACCGGCCGTTGCGCCTTGGCGGCGGCCAGCAGGGCCAGGAAACGGTCGACACCGAATTTTTCCGGCTTGGCGTAGGCAATGCGTACGCCTGCACACTGGGCGCTGGTGCGCACCACATGCACGTGCTCGAAGCGGCGCTGCAACTGATCCAGCATGGCGCTGGTCAGCGACGGCGCAGCGACGCTGGCGACAAACGCGGTTTCACCACTGGGCAGGCTGTGCGGCGGTTGCCCGGCCATGCCTTCGGCGCCGTGCGCCCAGGCTTGGACGTCGCCGGCGCGGTCGCCGTGCAAGGGGGCAAACTTGAAACGCGAATTGCCCAGGTCGAACAACCAGTCGCTCATGCTTTTCTCACACTGACTTCGCCGGCATGCAGCAGGCGCTCGCGGCCATCGATGTCAACGCGCAGCGCGCCATCGTCGGCCAGGCCGAGCGCGGTACCGTGCTGCCACTGTCCATCCAGCTGCACGCGCACTTCGCGACCGGCCAGCATGTCGAACGCTGCATAGCGCGGCAGGAACGGCGCCAGCCCTTCGCGATCGAATTCTTCCAGCGCCGGCAGCAGGCGTGCCAGCACCGCGGCCACCACCGTGTTGCGATCCACCGATGCGCCGGCCAGCGTGTCCAGGTCCACCCAAGGCTGGGTGATCTGTTCGGCGAAGGCCGGCGGCATGTGTACGTTGATGCCGATACCGATCACGGCGCGCGCCGGGCCGGCGTACTCGCCACCGCCCTCGGCCAGCAGGCCGACCAGCTTGCGGCCATCCACCAGCACATCGTTCGGCCATTTCAGCTGTGCCTGCGCATAGCCCAGGTCGTGCAGCGCTTCGGCCACGGCGACGCCAGCGACCAGGCTCAAGCCGGCCAAGCGGCCCAAGCCACCCTCGAACAGACGCAGCACCGACAGATACACATGCGCGGCCAACGGCGAGGCCCAGGTGCGGCCACGACGGCCACGGCCACCGGTCTGGCGCTCGGCCAGCAGGACGCTGACACCGCGCTGGGGCGCGCTGCACCGCAGCAATTCGGCGTTGGTGGAGTCCACCGTCCAGGCCACCTGCAGGTCGTGCAGCAGCGCGGCGGCGTCCTTGGGCAGGCCGGCGCGGATGGTCTTGGCCTCCAGCAGGTCGACCGGCCGGGTCAGCCCGTAGCCCTCGCCCGCACGCCCTTCCACCTCGACACCGGCGGCCCTAAGCCCTTGAATACGCTTCCAAATGGCGGCCCGGGTCTGGCCCAGCTCACGGGCCAGGGCGTCGCCGGACAGGCGACCGGCAGCGAGTTTGGCCAGCAGTTGGCGATCGTCCACGGCAGCTTCCACAAGGTCAGAACGGAATTATGCGGGAAAGCCGCCAGCGACGCCCGCCAGGCCCGGTTCCGGCGGGCTTCCAATCTGGCGCCGGGTTCGGGCTAGAATCGAGAGCTCACCCTCCCTTAACGTGGATGTCGTCAATGCGCCGTTATGCCCATTGCCTGATCCTGCTGACGATGCCCTTCGCGGCGTCTGCCACAGCAGCGCTTGATGACAGCCGTGGCGCCTGCGTCTATTCGGCAAGCGATGCGGCCTCGCAGCGCACACCGACCAGCGCGCCGGCCGCAGCCGCCGCCAAGCCGGCACCGGTACGCCCTGCAGCAACCACCAGCAGCAGCGGCGGTGGTGGTGACGACGATGTACTGCAGCGCATCCGCGCGCCGAAGTGGCACAGCTACCTGCCGGGTATGTTCCGCTGATCAAGTCGTTGCTGCAGTGGCTGCGGCCCGCGCCGCGGCCGATTGAAGACGCACACTGGAACGATGCCTGCCACCGCGCAGCATGGTTACGCGGCCTGGACGACGAACGGCGTACACGCCTGCGCGCGTTGACCACGCGCTTCCTGCATGAGAAGACCATCTCCCCGATCGGCGACCTGCAACTGCAGCCGGCCGATGGCGTGTTGCTGGCCGCACTGTGCTGCCTGCCGCTGCTGGAGTTCGGCGAAGTCGGACTGGAAGGCTGGTCGCAGCTGATCGTCTACCCCGATGCGTTCCGCGTGCATCGCAGCCACATGGATGCCGCCGGCGTACTGCATGAGTGGGATGACGAGTTGATCGGCGAGTCGTGGGACAGCGGCCCGTTGATTCTGTCGTGGGCCGATGTGCAGGCCGACCTGGCTTCACCGCATGAGGGTTACTGCGTGGCCGTGCATGAGATGGTGCACAAGCTGGATGGGCTGGACGGTGCGATGGACGGCACGCCGCCGTTGCCGCGTGCGTGGCAACGCGAGTGGGCTGCGGCTTTCCAGAAGTCCTACGACGCGTTCTGTGCGCAGGTGGATGCAGGCGTGGAAACGCTGATCGATCCGTACGCGGCGGAAGCACCGGAAGAGTTTTTTGCGGTGGCCAGCGAGTACCACTTCTCTGCGCCGGATCTGCTGGCCGAAGCGTTGCCGGAGGTGGCTGCGCATCTCAAGCGGTTTTACGGCGAGCCGCCGGTGATCGAAATACGGTAGTGCCGGCCGCTGGCCGGCAACCTGGCGATGCCACCGAAGATCATGAGGTTGCCGGCCAGCGGCCGGCACTACCGGGTTGCGTGGGCTTACGGCCCCGGCGGCAGCTGCACTTCGAAACGGGCGCCACCCAGTTCACTGGAACGGGACACCTGCAGCTCGCCGCGGTAATCCTTGATCAGGTCCTGCACGATCGACAGACCGATGCCGTGGCCCTGCACGCGCTCGTCGCCGCGCACGCCACGCTGCAGCACCTTGCCGATGTCTTCCGGGGCGATGCCCGGGCCATCGTCATCCACCGCCAGCAGCAGACCGGCGCGACGCGCGTTCGGCGCCGGCAGCGGCTGCGCGGTCAGCAGCACGCGGCGCTTGGCCCACTTGAACGCGTTCTCCAGCAGGTTGCCCAGCAGTTCCTGCAGGTCACCCGGTTCGCCGTGGAAGCGTGCGGCCGGGTCGATGTCGAATTCGCACAGCACGCCCTTCGACGCATAGACCTTCTCCAGGCCGCGAACGATTTCCTCGGCGTTGGATTCGATCGGCAACGGTGCCGAGAACAGCTTGTGGCCCGACGAGGCCGCACGTGCCAGCTGGTAGGACACCAGGTTGTTCATGCGCTGCAGCTGCACGTCCAGCTCTTCGCGCAGCGCGCCATCACCGGCACCGCTGTCCATCTGCGTGCGCAGCACCGCGATCGGCGTCTTCAGGCTGTGCGCCAGGTCGGCCAGGGTATTGCGCTGCCGCTCGAGGTTCTCACGCTCGCCCTCGATGAAGGCATTGATGCTGTCGGTCAACGGCTCCAGCTCGCGCGGGTGGCGCTCGCTCATGCGCTCGGTCTCGCCGCGCTGGACCTTGGTCAGCTCGGTGATCACCCGCCGCAACGGACGCAGGCTCCACTGCAGGATGACCGTCTGCAGCAGCAGCAGGATCAGGCCGATGCCGCCCAGGTAGAACCAGACCCGGCTGCGGAACACGCGCAGCTGTGCACCCAGCGCGCGCGAGTCTTCCATCACGTAGATGGTGTACGGGAATTCGGTGGCGGGGTCGGCGTCGGCATCCCACACCAGGCCCAGGCCATAGCGGTACACCGAGCCCTGGCTGCCGTCGATCTGGATCATCGGCAGCGGGCCTTCGAACACTTCCTGGCGCGGGGCCAGCAGGCCGCCACCGACGGTGGGCAGCATCGGGCCTTCGGCGGACATTGAATTGCCCTTGCCGTCGGGCATCACCACCTGCAGGTACAGGCCGCTGCCGGGCACGTCGAAACGCGGATCCGGCGGCTGCTCACGGATGTACAGCGAGCGATCGCGGGTGAAGTCGATGCCGGCCGCGTAGGAGGTGGCGTAGTTCTTCAGGCGCTCACGCAGGTTCGCCTTCGCCGTGTCGGCGAAGGCGGCATCGAGCGCGTAACCGGCCAGCGCCAGGAACGCGACCAGACCCACGGACGCGGCGAACATCTGGCGCGCCTGCAGAGAGCGCGGCCGCCAGCGTCGGAAGAACCACAGACGGCCGGACATCGTTTATCGCCTGCTGAAGGCCTCAGCCCTCGTTGCGTGGAATCGCGAAACGGTAACCACGACCGCGCACGGTCTCGATCGGCTTCAGTTCGCCATCCGGGTCCAGCTTCTTGCGCAGGCGGCCGATGAACACTTCCAGCACGTTCGAGTCACGATCGAAGTCCTGCTGGTAGATGTGCTCGGTGAGGTCGGCCTTGGAGACCAGTTCACCGGCATGCATCATCAGGTACTCCAGCACCTTGTACTCGTAGCTGGTGAGGTCGACATTGCTGCCGGCCACGCTGACGGTCTGCGCTGCCAGGTCCAGGGCGACCGGGCCGCATTCCAGCGTCGGCTTGCTCCAGCCTGCAGCGCGGCGCAGCAGCGCGTTGACGCGGGCCAGCAGCTCTTCCACATGGAACGGCTTGACCAGGTAATCGTCGGCGCCCTGCTTCAGGCCCTCGACCTTGTCCTGCCAGCTTGAACGCGCGGTCAGGATCAGCACCGGGAACTTCTTGCCTTCGTCGCGCAGGGCCTTGATCAGCTCCATGCCCGACATCTTGGGCAGGCCAAGGTCGATGATGCCGACGTCGAACGGTACTTCGCGGCCCATGTACAGGCCTTCTTCGCCGTCCTGCGCTGCATCGACGGCAAAACCTTCGCGCTTGAGCCGGGCTGCCAGGGTCTCACGCAGCGGGGCTTCGTCTTCGACCAGAAGGATACGCATGAACTCTCCCTAGTGTGCTGGGTGCGGCCCGGAGGCCTGTGGGTACGGGTTGATAGCGACAACTATCCCTGTTCAGGGGTTATCGCCGCGTAGTGATGACATATCCGACCGCGGCGTGCGCGGTTGTGAACGTGCCGGGGCGGGGTCGTCCATGTAGCGGACCCGACCGCGGTCGTCCATGTATTTGACCCGGTTGATGTCACGACCATCGAACGGCACCCGCTCGGCGCCCAGGATGTGGCCGCCGGTGGTGCGCTGCACGCGGCGCACGGCATCGGACAGCGAGCGCTCGTTGTTGGCCGCACGGCCACCGCGCTCCATCATTTCAGCGCGCCCCTGCTCCCGCTGCGGGTCCTGCGCCAGCGCCGAAGACAGCGGGGCAGCCGCCAGGACCACACAGGTGGCCAGGGCAAAACAGCGGTGGAAGGGAGCGGAAGACATCGATGCGATCCTAGCCGAGCACGGCGATTCGTTCAAAAGTCGTAAATCCGGGCACCGGAATGGAACCCGGCGTTTTACAAATCTTTTGCAAATTCTTGGTTTCGGGCGGTGAATCCGGTCTGAACTTTTCGGGATGCTCCGTCGTGTCGTTCAGCTAAGTGAACATTCGGAACGAATCCGCTCCGCTTGTCAAGTCAGGAATGTGACGACGATCACGCTGCAGCGCGATCAGCGCCACGATCGGTCACTTCCAGCGCCTGCTCGATCAGGGCCCAGCCGGCGCCCGGGCGGTGTGCGCCCTCGCTCAGTACCTGGCGGAATGCGCGGCCACCGGGTTGGCCGTGGAACAGGCCAAGGATGTGGCGGGTGATGTGCTTCAGGGCCAGGCCCTCGCCCAGGCGGGCTTCGATGTAAGGACGCAGGGCGCGCAGCAGTTCGCCGCGCGGTCGCAGCGGCGCGCCGGTGTGCAGGGCCTCCAGCTGATGCAGCAGATAGGGGTCGTGGTAGGCCGCGCGGCCGAGCATCACGCCATCGACGTGCGCGGCCTGCGCCTGCACCGCCTCGATGCTGGCCAGGCCGCCATTGAGCACCACCGGCAGCGCCGGGCGCTCCTGCTTCAGCCGATAGGCCCAGTCGTACTTCAGCGGAGGAACCTCGCGGTTCTCCTTCGGCGACAGGCCCTTCAACCAGGCATTGCGGGCGTGCACCACCACCATCGCGGCACCGGCATCGACCTGGCGGTCGACGAAGCTGGCGAATACGTCGTAGTTGTCGTCCTCGTCCACGCCCAGGCGGCACTTCACCGTCACCGGGATGTCCACCGCCTCGACCATGGCCGATACGCACTCGGCCACCAGCACCGGCTCGCGCATCAGGCAGGCACCGAAACGGCCGGCCTGCACGCGGTCGGACGGGCAGCCGCAGTTGAGATTGACCTCGTCATAGCCCCACTCGGCGGCGATGCGCGCGGCCTGTGCCAACAGGGCCGGATCGCTGCCACCGAGCTGCAGCGCCAGCGGTTGTTCGCTGGCGTCGAAACCAAGCAGGCGCTGGCGATCACCGTGGATCACCGCGTTGGCGTGCACCATTTCGGTGTACAGCCGCGCACCCGGCGCCAGCAGGCGGTGGAACACCCGGCAATGGCGGTCGGTCCAGTCCATCATCGGGGCGACGGACAGGCGCAGGGAATCAGCGTAACGGGCGGTGGCGGACGTCATCGGGCGGTTGATCGTGGAGACTGGCATTGCCAGTGAGATCAATAGTTTACACCGCCGGGCTGAACGGCGACGGCGGGCCCGGAGTTCTGCCCGGAGCCGGCGTAAGACCGGCCCCGGGAACCCACCGCGGCGACCTTACTGCGCGCGCCCCTTCACCTGCTCCTGCTGCTGTTCCTGCACGCGCTGGTTGAACTGGATATCCAGTTCCTCGGTCTGGCGGGTGCTGGCCTCGACCGACTGCGACACGGCCTGTCGGCTGTCGACGAAGGTGCGCTGCGCGGCCGGGTCGCCGACGTTGCCCTGCACGGCGAACAGACCGCTGCCATCCGGGCGCGCGACCACGTGGTCGATCTGGCGCATGCCGGCGACCTTGCTCTCGTAGGCCAGCTGGCCCGCAGCACGTTCGGTTTCCTGCGCGTTGGCGAACAGCGGGCAGAGCCCGGCCTGCACGCGCTGCTGTTGCAGCACCTGCAGTTTCTCCAGCGCCTGGTTGAAGCGCGGATTCTCGGCATGCGAAGGGTCACGCATGCTGGGAGCTGCCGGTGCGGTCGGCTCCGCCTTTGCCGGCGCAGCAGGCTGACCTGCGGCCTTCACTGCGGCCGGGTCATCCAATCGGCCCAGGGTCTGGCGGCCGGCCTTGCCATCCTGCTCGAGGCCGTTGTTGGCCTGGAACTGCTTGACCGCCGCAAAGGTGTCCTTGCCGTAGATGCCATCGGTCGCCAGCGGCTTGCCGTCGGCGCCCACGTGGCCCAGTGCTGCCAGCTTGCCCTGCAGCGCCTTGACCTCGTCACCGCGTTCGCCCTTCACCAGCATGCCATCGGCCATCGGCGCCTGCTGCGTGGTGCGTGCGGCCTGCGCGGCTTCGGGCCCCTGCGCTTGCACCTTGCCACCGAGGGTGATGCGGTCGTTGAGCATGTCGCCGAGGTAGCGCCGGAACTGCGCCGGCTCCACTTCGATATGCGCGTGCACCGCGCCGGGCGATCCCACATCGGACTGGCGCACCAGCGGCGCACCGTACTCGACGAAATCGCCGGTCTTGTACGGGATGGAGCCGACAGCGCCGTGCAACACCTGGCCCACCAGCTCACGGCGGGCATCGCCGACCGGATGGCTGTAGATGCTGATGGAATTGGTGCCGTCGTTGTTGAGCTTGACGTAGCCAGCCACCGGACTGGGAATCATCAGGCTGCGCCCGCCGGCACGGTCAGTCAGGATCAGGTCCTTCTGCACCAGCGGAATGCCGTTGATGTCCTCGCGCTTGCGCACGGCCTCCAGTTCGCCGTCAACCATGTCCGCGGTGCGGTCAACCTTGCTGGCATCGCCGGCGCGCACGGCGGCGGCATTGGTTTTGGGATGGTGGATCTTCAGCTCGCGGAACGCGTCCTCGCCGCTGATGCCATGGCGAAGGACGCGGTTGCTGCTGCCGTTGCCGAAGGGTTCCACCACGGAAATGCGCCCGCCACCGGGCGCTGCGGCGCCGGCAGGACCGGTGTGCTGCTGCGCTGCGGGTGGCGCAGCCCTCGTCGGTGCTGCCGGCGCAGTCGGGGCTGCCGGGGCGGCAGGCGAAGGCGCAGCAGGGCGATGCTGTGCGGCCTCGGCATCGATGGCGCGGCGCGTCTGTGCGTCGGCCATGCCGGTGGCCGGCAGATGGTGCTGCTGCTGGAACACATTGATGGCGTGCTGGCTGCCAGCCCCCAGGTAGCCATCGGCGGTGATCGCTTTGCCATGCGCATCGGTCAGGCCCAGCGCGGCCATGTCACGTTGCAGCGCGCGCGCCTCGCGGTCGATCGCACCCAGCGTCGCAGGCCCCACCTTGCCATCGACCGGATTCAGACGGTGGTCGCGCTGGAAGGCTTCGACGGCCTGCCGGGTGCTGGCATCGAACTGGCGATCAGGGTGGATCGCCTGGGCGCCTGCACCGCCGTAACCCAAGGCATGCAGGTTGTGCTCCAGCTTCTCCACCGCGCGGCCGGTAGAACCCTCTTTCAGCACCTGCGGGCCAGCGCCACCGTGCTTGTGCGAGCGCGCCTGTTCCAGCGCTACGCGGATATCGGGATCGTTGCCTTCGTTGGCCGGCGCGAAGTCGCGGCGACCCACTTTCAGATGCGCGCGATCCATCTCCGCCGAGTGGCGGGGATAGGCCTCTTCATAGCCAGCGGCGACGTCAGCGGCCGCCAGGCCGGCATAGTATTTCTTGTCCTGGCGGATCTCGGCCGCCTTGTCGCGCAGGTCCTGGTAGTCGCCGCCCCGCTTCAGTACCGCTTCCAGCTGCGGCAGTGTCCCCGGCAACTGGTTGGCGGACTTGGCGATCAGCGCGATCGCTTCGAAACGCTTGTCTTCTGCAATGCCACTACCGTGCTTGTCCAGCATGGTCATGGCGATGCGGGTGGCGTTGCGCACCTGCGGGTAGTCCACGTGGGTGTGGATCCACTGCTTGCCTTCGGGCGACCCGGCCCAAGCGTTGATGCTGTCGCGGGTCGGGACATCGATGAAGCGGATCGAGGAGCGCTTGCCCTCGCCGTCGCCGTGGCTGAGCAGGTCCGCACGCAGGTCGGCGCGGTCGCTGGTGAAGGGCAGATGGTGCGCCTTGGCGTAGCTGCTGGCCTGCTGGATGACCGCGTCCACGTAGGTCGTCTCGCCGGGCTTCAGCGCACGCTCTTCGGTGGCGCCCAGCGGCCATTTGCCACGCTGGCCGAAGTCGACCTGGATGGTCCCCAGCGAATAGCCACTGTTGGCGGCCACCGCGCTGACCGTGCCCCACTTCGGCTCATCCAGTCCCTTGGTGATGCCGGCGATGCTGAGGTGGTACGACGATCCGCCACCTTCGGTGCCGCGTCCGACGGCGAAAAACACCGCGCCGGCGGTTGCGTCCAGGTTACGGGTATCGATGTTGTTTGGCATGGCTCACTTCCTGATCCGTGGAGGGATGACCGTGTTGCGGATTACGGACCGATCAGGCGCAGGTAGGTTTCCAGCTGATCGGCGCGCGCGCGCAGGCGCTCGGTGTCATTCAATTTCTGTTGCAGGTTGCCCGGCTGCGAATCGTCGTACAGCACGGTTTCCAGTTCGCCATCGCGTTGGCGCGACTGCAGCCACGCCCGTTGCGCGGCCAGCAGGTGGGTCTTGGCCGTGGCGTCGAGGCGTCCCTGCAACTGCTGGTACGCCTGGTTCAACCGGCGGTCCTGCCGGTCCGATTCGCTGGACAGGCAGGCGGCTTCTTCGATGGTGCCCTGCGCGCGGCCTGAGCACGCCTGGTAGGCCGCGCTCAGCGCGGACGCGGCATGCACCTGGCCGGTGCACAGCACCACCATCGCCGCCACCACAATGCCCAAGGTCCTGCTCGCCATGGTCTGCTTCCTACCGGTCAATGCTTCGATGCGCTGCACACGCCGGAGGCCCCGTCAGGGGGCCAGCATGCGCTTCTGCAGTTCCACTGCGCGGTTGGCGTAGCGGTTGATGCGGCACGACTGCGCGTCCAGCGCCTGACCCACGCTCTCCGTGGCCGCACTGCAGCGCTTGTCGGTGTCCTCGGCCCAGTTGGCCTGCTCGTCCATCCAGCGGTCCTTGGCCGGGCCGTCAGGGCTGTCCATCAGCCGCGCAACCTGTGCTTCCAGCAGCGCTTTGTGGTGGGCGAGCTCGGTCGTGTCGCAGACTTCCAGCTGGTCGTCCATGCCCCGGGCATCCTGCACGCAACGGGTGTATTCGGGCCGCAACGTTGCCTGGGTATAGGAGGTATCCGGCGGCGCACTCTGCGCCAGCAATGCGTCAGCGCGGTTGGCCACGCGGAACAGGCGGCACTCCTGTGCCTTCTGCAGGTCATCCACCCCGGCATTGGCCGGAGCGGCGCAATGACGGTCGGTATCGCTGCGCCAGGTCGCCTGGGTGGCCAGGAACGCATTCTTCGCAGCAGCATCGAGCCCGGTCACGGCTTTGCTGGCACCCTCCTGCAGGCGCCCTTCCTGATAGGCCAGTTCATCCTTGCCGCAGGCCTGCAGCTTGCCCGCATCCTCCACGCCATCCACGCACCAGCCATAAGCCGGGCGCAGACGACCGTCCGTGTAGGACGCATCGGGGTACCCGGAGGAATCACCAGACGCTGGGTTGGGGGTCGCTGCCGGCGATGCCGCGGCGAGCGGTGCCGGGGTGGGCGCCGCTTCGGCCGACGCAGGGGAAGAAGGTGCCTGGCACGCGGTGAGCGCCAGGCACAGGGCCAGCACCTTCCAGTACCGACGGCCGGAGGCGATCTGTTCATTGCCCCGACGGGCATCCATTGCCTGCATTGCTTGTATCTCCCTTGCGTGTCGCCAGCGGTCGCCGGCCGGGAGGGGCCGTCCATCGGCCCCATCACGGTGGCAATCCTACGACAGCGGCGGTTTCAGATGGCTGACTGGATTCAGCTTGCGCGGACGGCATCGCAGAAATCCGGCTTGCCAGACCGATGCCTGGATCCCGGCACAGGTTTGGACCGGGCGCGCGGTCAATGTGCGCCGCCGCGCCCTCCCACCCGTTCGATCAGCGTCTGGCTGGCGGCGTTGAGGCCGACAACGCTGACCTCGGCGCCGTGCGCGGCGAGCTTTTCCTGCGCGTGTTGCAGCGCTGCGACCGCGGTCAGATCCCACAGGTGGGCCTCGCGCAGGTCGATCTGCACCTTCGCTGCCACATGCTGGTAATCAAACGCCGCCCCGAGCTGTCCGGCCGAGGCGAAGAACACCTGGCCGCGTACACGGTAGACCTGCATGTCCGCAACGTCTTCGAGTTGCACGTCCAGCATGCGGCCCACCTTGCGGGCGAAGAACAGGGCGGACAACAACACGCCGCTGAGCACACCCTTGGCCAGGTCGTGGGTGGCCACGGTGACCACCACGGTCAGCAGCATCACCGCCGACGAACTGCGCGGATGCGTGCGCAGGTCACGCAGCGAGCGCCAGCTGAAGGTACCGATGCTGACCATGATCATCACCGCCACCAACGCCGCCATCGGAATCTGCTGCACCAGATCGCTGCCGTACACCACCAGCACCAGCAGCAGTACACCGGCCACCAGGCAGGACAGCCGGCCTCGACCGCCGGAGGTCACGTTGATGACCGACTGGCCGATCATCGCGCAGCCGGCCATGCCACCGAGGAAACCGGTGACCGTATTGGCCAGGCCCTGGCCGACGCATTCGCGGTTGCGTTCGCTGGGCGTCTCGGTGATGTCCTCGACAATCTGCAGGGTCATCATCGATTCGAGCAGCCCGACCACCGCCAGCGTCGCCGACACCGGCAGCAGGATGCGCAGGGTGTCCCACGTCATCGGCACGTCGGGGATGAAGAAGTGCGGCAGGCTGTCGGGCAGCCGGCCCATGTCGCCGACACTGCGTACGTCGATGCCGAACCCCATCACCACCGCTGTCAACACGGCAATGGCCACCAGCGGCGAAGGTACGGCGCGGGTAACCCGTGGCAGCAGGTAGATGATCGCCAGCGCGGCGGCGCACAGGACGTAGACGGTGGGGCCGCGGCCGATCAGTTCCGGCATCTGCGCCAGGAAGATCAGTATGGCCAGTGCGTTGACGAAGCCGGTGATGACCGAGCGCGAGACGAAGCGCATCAACGAACCGAGTTTGAACACGCCGGCCACTACCTGCAGCAGGCCGGCCAGGATGCTGGCGGCGAACAGGTACTGCAGGCCGTGATCACGAACGAGGTCGACCATCACCAATGCCATCGCACCGGTGGCAGCGGAAATCATGCCCGGCCGGCCACCGGCGATGGCGGTGATCACGGCGATGGAGAACGCGGCATACAGGCCGACCTTGGGGTCGACGCCCGCGATCAGCGAGAACGCGATGGCTTCGGGAATCAGCGCCAGGGCGACAACGGCACCGGACAGCAGATCACCACGGAGATTGCCGAGCCATTGCTGGCGCAGGGGATAGGACGTTTGCATGGAAAAGCTCCGCGCACACGCGGGCGGGGCCACGTGGCGCTGCAGTGGAAAGACACGGGTTCCTGAGCCGGATGGGCCGGCTGCCGAAGGGCGGCAAGGTTCAGGGTGGCGTGATCACTGCAGTGCGTCGTCTGGGAGCGTGGGAGGGGCGCAGTCTACGGGAAGGGACCGGGGGGCTCAAATGGCTCCCCCGGCTGCGCGGCCAAGGAAACCGCTGCCCGCCGCGCTAATAGCCCGTCACGTCGATCACGGCAAGAGCCGCGTTGTTCGAGGCATAGGTGAATCCGGCTGGCAAGGGACTCCCGTAGTAGGGGCCATAGGTACGCCGGCTCTTCTGCGTCATCCCGAAGGTTATGGTGCCACCATTTACCGCGCCTCCCGAGATGCTCACATCCTCGTATTGCAGATACTCCTGCGGATCACCCCAGCGCCGGAACGTATTGACCGAATCGAACGCATAGATCAGTGGCATCACTGCCCAGGCTCGCCCCGGATCGAATCCGGCGGTGCCCTGCCAGCCGGGCCGGCTCGAAGACGAACGCAACCCGGCAACGCGTGCAGCCTTCCTGCCCGCATCGAACGTCAACCGCCCTGTACCGTCGCGAATGATCAATCCGAAGTTGCTCGGTGGCTCCTGTGGCGGTGCGTAGACATACCACTCCACGACCGCTCCAGGCGGACCGAACAGGAATAGTCCTCGGGGATAGCCATCAATCTCATTGAAGTACTGATAGCCCACAACTGACGTCGATCGCACCGCGACGGTGCCTGAATGATTGCCAATGTACCGGCTGCCCTCACTATCCAGCGTAGTGGTTCCCTGGGCGAGCATGGCAAGCGTGGGAAAGGTGTCGTCGATCAACACCGTACCCCAGTCATTGATGATCTTGATTCCTGCGGTCATGTCAGCGCGTCCATATTTCGACAGTGCCACCGTAGCGGCGGTTGAGAGGAACATTGACGTGTCGCCAGCTGATGGTGCCGGCAGCCATGTCGATGCTGAAGTCCGGGGCATACCAGCCGAGGGCTACCGGCGTCAGATCCGTATCCTCCGGTTGCCGGGAAAACGCGGCACTGCCATCGACCACGCTATATTGGATACGCGCAAGGACGCGGAACAGCCTGCCCCGAGGGTCGTAACCCAGGCTGCCGTCGGCATTGAATACTTGAATTCCTGCAGGCATCACCACACCCCCATCTGTACGCGCAGCGTTCCGGCTGCATCAAATACCTGGATGACGTTGTTAACGATGGTCAGATAGCCCCCGTTGTCCGGGCCTGTCATGGTCATCGCACCGCTCTTGTCCAACCGCCAACGCGGCAAGCCCTTGGCACCCACCGCGTTGGACTGGATGAAGTCACCGATCATCGCGTTCTGGATCCTGCCGTTGCCGATCAACGCCTGACTGATGAAGGTCTGCCCGTTCTCGACTACGAAGGGCGTGGTGATCTGCCCGTTCCTCTCATTGATCAGCGCGAAGCGGTCGGCCTGCATCAGGATCTGGCTCTGGTAGCTGCCATCAGGCTGCTGCTCCACGCCCAGGCCCATACCGGCCATGTAGATCTGCCCGGCGCTGGTGATCTGTGCCTTGACCGTATAGGTCGCGCTGACCTTGCCATCCAGGTTGACCACGGCCTGTGAGACCTGCTGCACGGCCGCGCTGACACCTTCAATCTTGCCAGGAACACCATCGATGGATGCCTCGACCGTATCCACCCGCTTGGCCAGCGCCGCGTCCTTCTCCGCCATTACGCTGTAGACGGTGATGGCACCGGCAGTAACGTCGTTCTCACCGACGTTGTAGTCCTCCTCGCCCGCGCTGTGGTCACTGACCTGGGCGAACAATCCGTCGACCTTCTGACCCTGTGCGGCCACCTTGCCATCAACCTCGGTGACGTCCATCTCAAGCTGGTCGACACGACCAACAACGGCGCCAGCGTCAGCGATGGCATCACCCACGTCCTTCCAGTGGGTACCGGGTGGCGTTTCGTTGCCCGCTGCGGTTCCCTGCCAGCTCCAGATCCGGCCGTCGTGGATGACGGTCTGGCCCGGACTGTACGAAGCAGCCGCGTCCCAGACCAGCGGCAATACCTCGGTGACACGCTCGATCTTGTGCTGCAACTGCTGACCCAAGGCGCTTTCGTTGATGCGGCCAGCGAAGTAGCTGTCGTAGTCGTCTGGGTTGCTGCTCGATTCGCCGATCACCCCGACATCCAGGGGATACCAGGGCCCGATGTTGCCGCTGCGGTCCACCAAGCGCCCCCAGAACCAGAACCGCACGCCTGCGGCCAGACCGTTCATCTGGTGCTGCGCCTGCGGATAGGCGAAGTCACCGAGCTTGATCGCGCTCTCACGGTTGGGACCGGTGCTGTACCAGAGTTCGGTACGCTCGGTGTCGGTTGCGCCTTCAGGGAAGCCCCAGGACAGTGCGATGCCGAAGGGGCGACTGGTACTGGTCAACGATGAGAGCGCAGGCGGTGGCGTGGTCTTGCCCTCAATCGTCGTCAGTGCGCTGACCATCGGCTGCGACACCGCACCCAGCGCATTGACCGCACGCACCCGGGCCAGGTACTGGCCGGCATACACGCCGCGCACCTCCAGGCTCTGCGTACCCACGCGACCGGCGCGTACCCAGTTGAGATCGCCACGACGCCATTCCACGTCATAGGCGATCGCCTTGTCTGCCGCATCCCACTCGATGGTAAGCATCGACGTGGCGATACCCTGATCGACCACGACATGCGAGGCCATCCGCACGTTGTTCGGCGGCGGCTGCACGCTGGGTGGCACGATGCTGATCGGCAGTTGCTCCAGGCGCGTACCATCGTCGATGGCAGCGTACTTGCCCGGCACATGCTTGAGCGCGGTGATCTGGTAGGTCAGCTCTTCGCCTTCACTGATCGACAGCACGCGGTACTGCTGTAGTGCCAGCTCCGGCGACTCCAATGCCCAGACCGACTGCGCGACCGGCACTGCCGACCACGGTGCAGTAACCATGACCGTATCGCCGTCAACCGACTGCACCGTGCGCGCTTCGGAATGGCCGTTGGGGAGGGTGGCGCGCAGGGTGTCACCGGCAACGACCTGTTCCGGCATGCGATCCAGCACCAGGCTGCGTGTACCTGCACTGCGGATGCGACCCGCGTTGCGGCGACCGGCGCGGTTCGGGTCGGCCACCTGGATCACGTCACCCGGCATGCAGCCCAGTGCATCGAGCCCCACGGAGAAGCTGATCGTCTCGGTCTCCAGCATCTCGGTATGCAGGATATGGTTGCCCACGCGCTGCGCCTGCGAGCGCGAATGGCAACCCACCGCCGTTACTTCAGTCTGGTTGATGCCATAGCGGGCAACACCAGGCAGATGCTGCACCACTTCAACCTTCTGCCGGCCGAAGTCATCCGGATCGATCCAGGACACCAGAGCGACGGTATGCCGCGCCGTACGGCTGCTGCCCGCATAGTGGAAGCGGCCTTCGATGACGTTGGCCTGGCTGTAGGTGAGCAGCGGGTCCTTGGGCATATCGGCCGAAGCCATGACCTGCCCGGCCGCATAGAAGCTGATGCCACGGAACATGGTGGCGATGTCCTGCAGCACTCTGTATGCCTCAGCGCGGGTCTGCAGATACAGGCTGCAGGTGAAGCGGGGTTCCTTGCCGCCTTGGCCGTTGCTGACCAGCTCGTCGCAGTAGCGGGCGATCTGGTACAGGCGCCACTTGTCCACCCAGTCCAGCGGGATGCGATGTCCCAGGCCGAAGCGATCGTTGGTGACGATGTCGAAGAACACCCACGCCGGGTTGTTGGTCCAGCCACTCTTGAAGGTGCCGTCCCACACGCCACTGTAGATGCGACTGAGCGGATCGTAGTTGGACGGGATGCGCACGATGCGCCCCCACAACTGATAGGAGCGGGTTGGAATGTTCTGGAACTGGCTGGCATCGACCTGCACCGCCGCCAACGCGCAGTTGGGATAGCGCAGCTTGGCATCGATGATCTCGGTCATCGACAGCACATTGACGGTGTCGGCGATGGTGCTGCTGTTGGCGTTCGCGGTCAGCCGGCGGATGCGCACCTGCCACTGGCTGCCCGCCGGAAGATCGATGCGGCGGCTGCGCTCGTACTGGCTGGTGGTCTTGCCACTGAAGGCATCGTTCAGCACGGTGCTGAACGGGCCACCATCGGTGGACAGGTCCACCGCATACATGATGCGGTAGCCCTCGGTATCACCGTTTTCGGTGTTGGTCTTCTGCAGCGCGGGCACCGCAAAACGGATACGGACCGCTGACAGATCGGCACCGGACACGGTGCGTACCACGGGCGCATCGCTGCGCAGTTCGACGTTGACGCCGACTTCGTTCTCGATCGAGGGGAAGCCGCTGATGTGCTCCTGGTCCTGGGTACCCGAACGCGTCTGCACGTCCACGCCGGAGAAGTTCAGCGTGCCGTCCGGATTCTCGATCGGCACCTGGTCCAGGTAGATGGACTGCTTGCCCGCTACCAGACCGCGGATCTCACCTTCACTGGCAAGATCGATGATGCGGGCAACCGCCATCGAGTGCAGGCTGTCTGGCGTTTCCACGGGTGTACGTGCGTTGCTGGAGCCTTTCTTTGCACCTGCCAGTACAGGCGGGGGTGCACCGCGCTCGCGCGGTTTGATTTGAATGATCTGGTTCAAAACTGGTCCTCCGCCAGGATGCCGCCGCTGATCACGGCCGAGCCGATGAACATGCCTTTCTTGTCATGCCCGCCGTAAGCGACGGGTACGGGATTGCCCTGCGCCTGGGTGTTGACGGTGCCGTTCATGCTGTAGCTGGGGGCGTTGTCGGGGCTGTCTTTTGCCGCCAGCCCCTTGGGCTGGGGAGAGAGCATCTGCGTTACGCCGCCAATGACCATGGACACGCCCATCTTGATCATTGGCTCGCCGATTGCTCCGTATCCATAGGCCGATGCAATCGCGCCGACGACGATCAGAACGACACCCGCAATCGTCTGCAGCACACCGCCTCGTTTGCTACCCACCATCACCGGCGCGATACGGATATCGTCCTGGCCAGGCGGATCGTGCAACTGTTCCTTCGACAAGTTCTGCCTGCCAGCGAAAACGGCGAATTCAATGCCCTTGGACTTTGCACCCATCAGGTACTGCTGGAAGCCCGGCAGCATCACGCACAGTGCATGCACAGCCTCGGCGGGGCTGTTCACCGCCAGCCGGAATTTGCGCCCGAAGCGCGCACCCAGCTTGCCGTACAGGCGGATGGTACGAAGACGGTCAGTCATGGCGCACCTCGCGATGGCGGACGATGCAACGGGTGCGCTCGGCCCACATTCCGCCGTAGGGCACGGTTTCGGACAGGCGGCCATGCAGGTGATGCAGCATCTGCCCGTCGCCCAGGTAGACGCCGGCGTGATTGGTCACCGGCGAGCGGATCTGCATCAGGATCATGTCGCCCCGCCGCGGCTCGCCTTCGATCAGGTCGAAGCCTTCCGCATGCAGTCGCTCAAGGCTGTACAGGTCCTGGCCCTTGTCCCACCAGTCGTCGTCGCGGGTGTAGTCGGACAACGAAATGCCCAGTTCACGTTCGTGGAAGTCACGCACCAGGCTGTAGCAGTCCAGCACACCGTGGGCGAACTGGCGGCCGACCAGCGGCGCGACATAGCCAGCCGGATGGATGGTCTGCAGATCACCGCATTCGGGCGCCTCGCCGTCCACCTGACCGACGCTGACAATGTGCCAGGTCAGGCCACTGTGCTCGCACATCACCCGATCCGCGTCCGACGGTGTGGCCGCCGCGTCCGGATGGCTGTGCACCAGGGCCAGCACCTCGCCCTTGTCCTCGGCGACGGCATAGTCCTCGGCCGGCAGGCGGAAGTGTTCACTGGGCGTGCCCGCGAGGTTGCGGCACGGCAGATAGTGCTCGCGGCCTTCGATGGCCACGATCAGCCCGCAGCACTCGCGCGGGTACTCGGCCACGGCATGTGCCTGTATGGCCTGCAGGGTTGTTGGTTGCATGTTTCACCCAAAAAAATAGCCCGCGCGAGCGGGCCTGGAAGTGGAGAATCGGAAGCGCTGGATCAGGAGCGAAGCAGACCGGCCGCCGGGAAGCCGCCATAGGGCAAAGGCTTGTCCTGGCCGAAGCGCATCTTGCAGCTGCGCACACGGCCGCCGCACTGGTCGCGGGCGGGATCGTCGGTGGCAACGTCGTCGCCATCGGCAACTGCGGGACCGTTGTAGCCGCAGTAAGGGCCGCGGTAGCCACCGCGTACCAGCCAACCACACATGCCGGCGATGATCTGCCGGCCGGGCAGCTGTTCGCCGTTGAGATCGATGGCTGTAGTCAGCTCGAACTCAACCGTCTGCTTGTCTTCGCCAATCTTGCGCTCGATGAACCAGACCTCGTCGGGGAAGTGCTCGGCGGGGTCGGCAGTCGGATTGCCCTCTTCGAAGTTGGCAGTATCCAGGTACTTGGCCAGCGTCTGCCGGCGTATGACGCGGGCGCCGACCAGATCATCGAACAGCAGGCACATCGCGGTGATGCGGCCATCGATGTTGCTGACCCGAAGCTTCGGGTTCGGCGGCTGGTCGCTGGTTCGTTCAAAGCCGCTGGCTTCGATCGGCCAGGGGCCGTATTCCTGACCTTGCCAGGTGATCACACCGCTCTGCAGGTGTGCGTGGAAGAACAGCTGGTCGGCACCGAAACTGCTGGCGTCCAGTTCGAAGACGGTAATGCGGCCACCCGGCTCGAGTTGCTGGGCATCGGCGGTGATCATGAGTGGGTCTCCTGTGCGGCGACGGGAAGAGGTGGTAAGGGTTGGGCGGACGGGCCGCATGGCACGATGAGGTGGTGCCCGGGGCGCAGTGAGGCATTGGTGGTGAAGCAGGCGATGCGACCGGCTTCGGTGGTGGACTCGCTCATGGATCAGAGCTCCGCATCGGCGTACACAAGGATCTGCGATGTGGTTGACCACACCACCACAGCGCCCCACTGCTGCATGTTGTTGGACATCGACGACAGCACGGCCGCGTCCACGGTGGACTGCCAGCCGGGATTCCCGCCGTTGAAGTTGATGAGGCTACCCTCGGAGCCGAAACCCACCAGATTGAGCGCCGTAGGTGGTGAGGCGGTAATGGGCGGCACCCGCTTGCGCACCTTGAACGGGATGCAGGCGCGTGAATCGCCGTTTGCCGTGTAGGTGATGCCCAGGATCCGGTTCACCTCGACCGTTTCGTAGTAGCGCTGGCACAACAGCAGTTCCAGTGCCTCCGGCCGGCGATCAAAGTCGGTCGCGGTATCGCCCTCCTCGATCTGTACTTCAGCCAGATAGACCACGCCACTCTTCTGCCCCGCCCCGAAGGCGCGGCCGGCGAAGGTGGCGCCGGCGTCAAGCCACAGGCTGAGCTGCAGGTAGTCGTTGGTTCCAAGGGTTCTGCCGGCGATGCCAGGGACATCCACGGTCAACTGATGCCAACGCCACATCGTATCGAGCGTGATCGCACCGCCAATACTGTCAGCGGCCGTCGATCCATTGGTGCCGAAGGATTGCTGGAACTCAAGACCGACCTTGAAATTATCGACCGTGGCCCGCGCCTTGAAGCTGATCGTGACCCGTTTCCCGGCGAACGTCCGCACATCCTCGATGCGCTGCTGGACCAGTGCCATGTTGTCCGCACCTGCAGCGCTTTCAACGGCGAGCTTCAGCATGTGCCTGGAGCCCGCAAGCAACCTTCCACCCGCGCCGCCACCTGCGGCGATATCGTCGCGTGATGCCGAGATGGTGCTGCCCTGCGCATTCACCCGCCATCGATCTGCGGTGTAGCGCGCCCCTGTCGCGGCCGCGAAGGTGCTTCCACGTTGCCACACCCGGAAGTCGCCATTGATCAGGCGGTTGCGGCCTGCCATGCGGCTGTCCAGGCTGTCGACCGCTGCCTGGACCTCGTCCAGGCCCGCGTAGACGTCGGCGAAATTCTCGTTGACCTTGGTGAACGCCGGGCGCTGTGTTTCCCCTCGCTTACCATTCGCTTGAATGGTATCGAGGTCGATTGTCTTTCTAGCCATTGCTGTGTTCCCGATTCTGGGCGATCCGCACTGCGGCTGGCCCTGGTGCTCTGGCCACTATGGCCAGCGCTGAGTGCCTCAGATCTCGGCCTCGAAGATGATGCTGATGCCACCGGATTTCGGCGCGACATAGCCCGAGGCACCTGGTGACATGCCACCTGTTGCAACGCCAGCTGTGATCGCCGCGCCCGATACCGAAACCGGGATGACGTTGAACGACGAGCCAGGAGCATTGCCACCGTTGATGCCAAATCCGGTCATGTTCACACCGCTGCCAAGGGTCCGCGCCGAGGGTTTGCTGCGCATCGGTTGAAATGCCAGCTGGCCTACGCAGTCGAACTGCCCCAGGGCCGTACACACCGAAAATGCGTCTCCCGCATTGATGTCGATGCGCTGCGCGTACCAGCCACACAGCGCCGCTTCATGGGAAAGAAGCCGGGTGTCATAGCCGGTCGCCGTGCCTCCCTCCTCCCACTGCAACTGCCCGAAGAACAGCTGCCCCGACTGCGCCCCGAGACCGGCGTTCCGCACGTCGAATCCGCTACCGGATGACAGCCATACGGCCACTGCCACGTAGTGATTCGTGCTCGCCACTGTCTTGCCGGAGACCGACGGTAGCGTGGTCGTCTTGCTGATGTGGTTGATACCTACATCCAGGCTGAAGACCTCTGCGTTCAACCCAAGTATCGTCTCTGAGCCACCGGTACCGAAATTCTGCAGGAACTCAACCGCGATCTTTCGCCCAGGCGCCCCTGAGTTGTAGACGGTGAAGGACACAGTGCTGAGTACGCCAGCAAACGTGCGGACATTCTCAACCCGTTGTTCGAACACAAAGTAATGCCCGAAGGCATCGGTGTTGTCGTTCGAATTGGCACCCATCGAGAGACGCGCATCACCGAATACACCGTCCCCTGGCACATTGTTGTTTGCAAAAAGCCCAGCGTCGACCATCGATCCAATCTGAACGAACCACCGATCCGGACCATAGCCGGTCTGCGTCACCGGCGTTCCTCTTGTCCAGAAGTCGAAATTGCCATTGATAAGCCGGTTCTTGCCGGGAATGCGCCCATGAATGGCATTGTCAACAGCAGCAGGAAGCGTTCCTATGGCCGCTTGAACCTCCGCCTTTGCCTGGTCTGCTTCAGCCTGGATCTCCGTCTTCAGTTGCTCGACGTCTTCCACGATGGTCGCAACACTGCCCAAGGCGCCATACACCTCGGCGAAATTCTCGTTGATCTTGGTAAAGGCCGGGCGCTGTGTTTCACCCCGTTTACCATTCGCCTGAATGGTATCGAGGTCGATTATCTTTCTTGTCATGTTCTGGTCCTCGTTGCCTACGACATGCCTCAGGCACGATGGCAACAATGGCGTTTGTGGGTCACGAGGCAGCGTCCGCCGCTGGCCATTCGAATGCCTCGGGCTGTGGTAACAACACCTTCAGCTGCTCCCAGGTCTGCAGTCCGTGCGTGCACTCGATCGCCATTCGCTGCAGGGCAATGCTCACCGCATCACGCCAGGCGACCATGGCGGCAGCCTCCTGGGCAAAGCGCTGAACGGAGCTGTTGATGTAACTGCAGCAACTCTCGATGGAGTCGTAGCCGCGCGCTTGAATGTGCGTCAGCATCCATTCCCACGCGTGCCCACGCAGCACCCGCTGATGTTCGGGCGAATTGACTGCGTAGGGAGGCGGAGCCGGCTGCGCTACATTTCCGGCCATCAGCCACTCCTGGTAGCCCCCCCACATCCAGTGTCCGCGAGGAATGAAGGTGCCGGTCTCCGTGCACTTGATGATGTCGGCTTGGTCGGTAAGTTGATACATGTCAGATCTCCGCGTCCGCCGTCCAATGGAAGGAAGAACCCCAGGTTCCCGCAGCCGAAACGTAATTGACCTGCGCGCCGGACTGGCCTGGATTGACGATCGCGGTAACTGTGCCAACGCCACCATCTGCACCCGCTATTCTTCCGGCCGCGCCGGTGACATCGCTGTAGACGGTGTAGGCCGGCGTCGCCCGCTTCAGCACCCGGCATCGGATATGCGATGTACTGCCTACACCGACCGACCGGTCATAGAACTGGTTGTCTCGACCGGCACCATCGGCAGTTCCCGGAGCAACGTCGACGTTGTAGCTCTTCTCGTAGTAGCGCTGGCACAGAAGCAGCTCCTCCGAATCGTTGCGATGCTCGTACTCGGTTGCCACGGCGCCCTTCTGCAGCTGCATGCAGGTGAACGAGAAGGAGCCAGACTGAGCCGTGAGCGCACCTGCGTAGGCCGCCGGTGCGGCCAGGTCCACGATCACATGGAGCTTGCTGTTCGGCCCCACTTTCTTGCCTGTGATGCTCGGCAGATCAACAGTGAAGGAGCGTAGGGATGCTGCCGTTCCGATCTCCTGTGCCTGGGCGTGAACGATGACGTCGGTCGATCCATTCGCCCCGAAATTCTGGATGAAGCGCACACCGATCTTCTTCCCGGGCGTGCTCGCCCAGGTCTGCATGCTCAACGTCACCTTCGAACCTGCCAGTGTCTGTACACCTTCTACCGGCTGGGTGAAGAACGCCTCGGTGGAGGCCGTCGATCCGGAGAGATCGCAGTTCATGTAGCTGGCTACACCGAACTCCGGCGTTGCAAATTCCTGCCGGCTTGCCGCTATCTGCCCGGCACCGGTGCACACGATCTGGAACCTGTCCGGAACATACACCGCAAGAGGGGAGACAACCGTCCTGCTCAACCCTCGCTGCCAGAAGCGGAAGGCACCATTGATCAGACGGTTCCCCGCTGAGATCCGCAGGCCGGTGGCCCCATCCAACGTCTCTCGGATTGCGTCCTGCACATCATCCAGACCGTCGTAAACCTCCGCAAAGTTCTCGTTGATCTTGGTGAACGCCGGGCGCTGTGTTTCACCTCGCTTTCCATTCGGCTGAATGGAATCAAGGTCGATCGTCTTTCTTGCCATTGCTGGTTTCCTGAAGTCTGGATGGCCGCGAGGTACAACGTCGTGGCCGTTGATGGGCTGGCCTTTCCTGATCAGAGCTCAGCGTCGGCCCACCAGTGCCACCACCCGCCCCATCGGCCTGGGTTGTTGGTCCAGCTCACTTCGTAGCCGGATGGAGATGCGTAGTTGACCAGGCAGGGAACGCGAGAGATGTTGTCTTCCGCGATGTGTCCATCCTGCTGAATGTTGTCGGCCGAGATGATCATCACGTACGGATGGGCGCGCTTGCTGACCTGGAATCGCACGCTCTGGTAGTGGGCCACCCCCTGGGTGTTCAGCGAGAATGCCTCACGGCCCTCGTTGTGCGGCGTATTGGGCTGGATCTCCAGGTTGTAGCTCTTCTCGTAATAGCGCTGACACAGGGCCAGTTCCACGCCGGGTGGTCGCCAATCGAATCGCGTCGCGGCACGCCCGGACTCGACCTGGAACTGGGTGAAACCGAATGAGCCGTTCTGGCCTGCCAGTGCACCTCCGTAGCCACCGGCGCAGAGATCGAAGACCACGTAGATGTGGTCGTTACCGTTGCTACCCAGCTGCTTGCCCTTGGTGCTCGGCAACGTAACGGTAAGCGACTGCCGCGTTGCCCCGGTGGTCAACGTCAGCACACCCGCCTCGGTTGATGTCTGTGCCGCAGGCGATCCACCGGTTCCGAAATCCTGGATGACCCGCACCCCCACCTTGCGGCCGGCCACGTCGCCGTTCGCCCAGACCGAAATCGTGATTGCGCCGCCGGCACTGCGCACACCTTCGATCCTCTGCCCCATCCAGGCACCACTGCTGGCGACGGCCCCGGAGACCGTGCAGACAAGGATGGAGCGGGTGTCGTCCGGATAGCCGATCTGCTGGCCGTCATACACCACGCGCTGGATGTCCTGGCTGCAGTTCAACGCAGAGTTGGAGAAGCGATCGGCGAAGAATGTTTCCGCCCCGAGCGTTCCTGCCCCGCTGCCGACCCGGCCAGAGTTCCGGCGTTGCCAGAACTGCAGGCCACCGTTGATGAGGAGATTTCTTCCCGGGACGCGCTCAGTAATGGCATCGTCCACGGTCTCCGGGATCTTCGCCACGTCGACCAAGGCATCGTAGACCTCCGCGAAGTTCTCATTGATCTTGGTGAATGCCGGGCGCTGTGTTTCACCCCGCTTTCCGTTCGGCTGAACGGAATCGAGGTCGATGATTTTCCTTGCCATTGCCATCTCCTACGGCTGGTACGTCTGTTCGAACGTCGCGGTGATACTGAACACCGATCCACCCAGATGGCTGTCGGTGTAGGTGTCGCAGCCGTACAGACCGGTTCCCAGCGGACCTCGCCAGAAGAAGCTCTGGCCCACATGGCCATCCAGGAAGGCCACGATCTCGCTGATCGTCCTGCGATTGCCGACGAACTGCAGCTGGTAGCTGCGCAGGCGGGCATTGAGCCCATCCGGCGCGGCCTGAGCGTATCCATCGCCGAAGCGTGCACGCTTGACGGTGGCGGTGGTGGTGCCGGTGCTCTGACTGGTTGCTGCCCAGGTAAAGGTGTCGGTCATCGTGCTGCACTCCTGCTGAGGACGCCGCCAGCCTTCATGTCACGCATCTGCAGGTCGCGGTACTTGCGTTCCACGAACTGGCCGATCTCGTTGCCGAACTGCTGCAGCATGCTTTCGTTGCTGGTGACTTCCTTGCCGCCGTTGTTGTCGATGCGGATGTTGACTCCCACACCGCCACCGCCACCGTGTGCCGCCACTCCCAGGCGCCCGTCGGGCCCTCGCTGCAGCGGCATGATCGCTTCAGGCCCCGCTTCACCGAATACGCCTGCGCCCTTGGCGAAGGCGAACAACTGCGGGGTGTTGTAGATGCCACCGGAGTAAGCCGACAGGCTGGGCGATGCATAGACGCCGCCGAGTGCATTGGGTGTCATGTTGCCGCCGCTCAACCAGCCCGTGTTGTTGCCGAACCCGCTCGCAAAGCTGGAACTGGGTGCTGCGCTGGCTCCGCCAAAGAAGCTGGCGATGGTCTTCACCCCCCATACGATCGCCTGCTGCAGGGCGATGCGTTCGAGATCGGCAATGATGGCCTTGGTGAGGTCGCGGAAGCCGGACTTGCCCGTGGTCACGAACTTGTAGAGCGCCGTCTCGGCGCCGGCGAAGGCCTTGTCGAAGGCAGCCTTCGTCGTTGTCGCGGTGTCTTCAGCCTTGCTCAGATAGCTGTCAAATGCAGCCTCCACGCCTTTTCCTGCACCGGCAAAGCCCGTCTTCTTGTCTGCTTCTTCAGTCGCTTCTTTCTTCGCGGGCGGAAGCAGGGGCACGCCGTTGAGCATTCCACTGCCGTACTTCCGCTGTTTTTCAACGAAGTCGGGTACGTTGATCGAAGCAAACGGCGCGACGCCCAGCGCACCCGTGCTCAGAGGGTTGGCCTGTCGGCTCTCGATAGCTGCCTGCGTGGCAGCCGCTTTCATTGCCGTCGCGGTCAGTTGCTGCACCAGTGTGCTCATCATGGAAACACTGCTGCTCATGACAGTATTCAGTGCCTGGTGCAGCACCGTGGCCTGGGTGAGCTGGACGGGCAGCTGCTGTGCAGCGGTGGCGAGCTGGCTCACGCTCTGCGTTGCCGCTTGTGCGGCGGAGGCGACGATCGCGCTGACCTTGACAGCGGCAGCCGAGTCACTGAGCGTTGTATCGCTCATGAAATTCTCCTGGCATGAAGGAGGCCCCGCGCGGTGGCGGGGCCATGATAGAGCCATCGGCAGGTGCCGATGGCGGCTTAGTGCTGTTGCATGTGCTCCAGAGCCGCGCGTTCGATGATGCGGATTCCCGCCATCACTTCATCGCGCTTGTCCGGCGCGAGTGCCTCGCGCTCCAGCTCCTGGTAGACCACGTTGTAGTCCAGCCCGATCGGGCCACCTGCGCCGACGCGCCACTGGGTGGCAACCCGCGAGAAAAGTTCGATGGGAAGCACGCACTCCGGCCACAACTCGACCTGTGGTGGCGGAAAGTGCTTTGCCTTCAATCCAAGCTGCATCAGCTCGGATTCGGTGGGGGCCCGCCAGTACAGGGCCCCCACCGCCTCGATCAGTTTCCCTTGCGTGCGACCTGCAGGGCCTGGGTGTAGCCACCGATGATCGCGCCATCGAGGCCGGCCTGCTGCTGCAGCGCCAGCTCGACGCCGGCGGTGTCCAGCGCCACATCGGCATCCCAATCCACCACGATGTCCAGGATCGCCTGTGCCACGCTCAGCTCGTCCTCGGCCAACCGCTCCAGCAGACTGGCGTAGTCAGCCACCGGCAGATGACGGTAGGTCAGGTTGAGCTTCTGCTCGCGACCGTGACCGATGATGGTCAGGGTGCTCCTGAAACTCTCCGGCGCCTTTACCTGGAACATCAGGCGCCCTCGACCAGAATGGAGTCAGCCAGCGCGGTGAAGGTCGCGGTGGTGCCCATCGGGGTGTTGGCGGCCATGGTCGGGTCGCCGTTGTAGCTCAGGTAGCCGTACCAGTACAGCACGTCGCCGCCGACCAGCTTGGCACGCAGGATCACCGGTTCGCCCTTGGCGTCGACGTTCTTCAGGGCCGAGTACCACGGCTTCTTCGGATCGTAGAACAGCGGCAGGGTGATGGTCTTGGCGTTCTTGAAGGTCGGCATCTGCACCTGGCGGCCGGTCGGGTCCTCCAGCAGCGTGCCGCTCCAGTACTGCTGCTCGCCACCGGCGGTGGTCGGGTCGCCCTGCTGGTCCAGGTCGACGAAGACACCGGCCTTGCGCAGCACGCCGGCACCGCTGGTGGCGGGGAACAGCACGTTGTCGGTGGTGTCGATGCCCAGCAGTTCAACGCTGCCGGTGGCTTCAGCACCGGCACGGGTCGCACGGTTGTTCAGGGCCGGCCAGCCCGGCAGTTCAATGACCACCACATCGCCGGTGTCGACGCTGTTGGCGGCGACGCTGGCCAGTGCCGGCGCGGCCTTGGAGATGGCGGTGGTAGCGATGGCGGTGGAGATGACCGGTGCGAAGCCGAACTGGGTGCCCTTGGGAAGCTTGAGTGCCATGGTGTATTTCCTCGTTGGATAAGAAAAACCCGGCGGTTGCCGGGTTGGGGTGTTGCACGGATGAAGCGGTTTACAGGTCGGCGTACCACAGGCCGAAATCGAGCCGCGCGCCGTACTTGCGCAGCACGGGTTCATGCACGGCGATTGCAGCGCCGAATGACTCGGCCGTCGGCGGTCCCGCGCAGACCTTGTCTTCGATGTCGCGGATCAGGGTGTTGGCCTGGGCGCGACTGTCTGCCCAGACCGTCAGCTGCACGCGAGCGTGTTTCTGTCCGGGAATGGAACCTTCGTTGAACCACACGGACTGTCCACCCACCTGCTGGTAGACAGCACACGGGTAGATGACCGGTTCCGGCGGAACATCGGGATGCAGCCGGCCCTGCAGCAGGGGGCCCAGCAACGCATGCAGCTGTGCTTCGTAACTCATCGCAGTGTCCTGGTTGGCGTCACTCAGGCCGTGCCTGAAGACTGTTCGGTGAACAGCACCGTGGTCTGGCGCCGACTGAAGTCCGGGGCAACACCGGTGATGTCGAAGACCCTGCCGTCGTGCACGATGCGCATGCCAGCCTGGATGCCGGCCTGCCGCGCGGCCGCAAGGCGGACATGGAACCGCTGGCGGCGGATCGTTGCCGGCAGTCGGCTCTCAAGCGTCAGCCGCTGCACGCTGTCGGTGGCATCGGCGGTGATGGCGGTCCATAGTTCCGCCACCGCTTGCCAGGCATCCAGCGGCTGTCCCCACGCATCTACGCGCCCATCCTGGCGCTCGATGCGGATGCGACGGTTGAAGTGACCGGCGTTCATGGGGTCGCCGCCAGTCGGTAGGGATCGAGCAGCGCGGCGACGCCGAACGGCAGCGCCATCGCGATGGCGACACTGCCAATCGGCACGTCGATGGCGGATGTGGAAACCACCACCGCTTCCCGATGCGCATACAGGTGGCCCAGCAGCAGGCGCACTGCAGCGCGGATGCTGTCGTTGGCCGGCAGGCCCTGCAGCAGCTGCGCGCTGCGCTCGGTGGCCACGGCCAAGCGGCGATCAGCAACGTCGCGCATGGCCTTTGCCTTGGCCGCGTTGGTCTCGGCATTGGCGGCGGCAACCGCGGCTTCATGCCCGGTCACCGCCGCCGCCATGTCCTGCGGCAACTGGTCAAGCGCCAGGTCCAGTGCCGGCTGGTCGGCAAACAGCGTCCGTCCCAGGTAGGCCGACGCCGCGTCGGTTGCGGCCGCCAGCAGGTCGCCCAGGATCGCGTCGTCGTAGTCGCCGTCGATACGGCAGTGCGTGCGGCACTGCTCAAGTGTCAGCAGGGGCATCGAATCCTCCTTCGTTGATGGATGTTGGATGCCCCGACCCTGCGCACGCGGCTACGCCGCACGCTGTCATCTAGGACGGCGCGAAAAGGGGCAGGGTCGGGGCGGAAACAGAAACGGCCCCACCAGGAATGGCAGGGCCGCAAGCACGATGACAAGGCGCCGCGGGCGGCATAAACGCAAAAAGCCCCCGGCGGTCGCCAGAGGCTTGTATGTCATCGTGGTTGAAAAGATACGCTGCAGGTGTGCACCCGTCAATCCGTAAACCGTCACCAGTCTGGTGACTTTTCCGGGGCCTGCGTCAGTGCGGTCACAGAGGCGTGCGGTCGTCTGGATAGAATGGTGTAGCGCCGCTTCCGCAGCGCGTTCACCGCTGGATTCCCGCATGCCTGCCACCACCGAACGCTATTTCGATACACGCACCGAACAGGGCGTGCTGCGCCTGTCCATCGTCGGCTCGCTGCTGTTGGCTGCAGCGGCGGTGGTGTTCGGCCTGCTGGCCAATTCTTCGCTGATCATCTTCGATGGCATCTACGGCCTGATCGACGTGGTGATGACCTGGCTGTCGCTGCTGGTCGCGCGGCTGATCGCGCTGTCCACCCAGACCGACGCCCTGCAGTCGCGCCTCAACCAGCGCTTCACCATGGGGTTCTGGCACCTGGAACCGATCGTGCTGGGAGTGAGCGGTACGTTGATGATTGGTGCAGCGCTGTATGCACTGGTCAATGCGATCGATGCGCTGATGTCCGGTGGGCGGCAGATCGCGCTTGGCCCCGCGATCATTTTCGCGGCGCTGTCGATCGTGGCCGAGAGCGCGCTGGCCTGGTTCGTGCTGCGTGCGAACCGGCGCATCGGCTCGGAGTTCATCGCGCTGGATGCGAAGAACTGGGTGATCGCCGCGAGCATGTCGGCCTGCTACCTGGCGGCCTTCCTCGGCGGTGTGCTGGTGCACGGCACGTCGTGGGCATGGGTCGGACCGTACATCGATCCGGCCATCCTGGCGTTCGTCTGCGTGCTGGTGATGATCGCGCCGCTGGGCACGGTGCGGCGCGCGCTGGCCGGCATCCTGCTGGTCACGCCGCCGGAACTGCAGGCGCACGTGGATGCGGTGGCGCGGGCGATCGTTGCAAAGCACGGCTTCGTCGAACACCGCAGCTATGTGGCGCAGGTAGGCCGTGGTGAACAGATCGAGCTGTTCTTCGTGGTGCGCGAGGACGACCCACCGCGGCCCCTGCTGGAGTGGGACCACCTGCGCGACGAAATCGGTGATGCGCTGGGCGAATCGTCGCCGGACCGCTGGCTGACCATCATGTTCACCACTGACCGGGAATGGACGATCTAGGCTGGCAGGACGTTCAATCAAATTTTTCGGACTTGTTGTAACCCAACGTGTTCAGAATCCGGGCAAAGTAGGCTCCAACGCACCACCCACCCACTGACCAGGAGCATCCCGATGTCCATCGAAAAGGTTCTGTACACCGCCCAGGCCACCTCCACCGGCGGCCGTGAAGGCCGTTCCGTGTCCTCCGACAACGTGCTGGACATCCAGCTGTCGACCCCGCGCGAGCTGGGCGGCGCTGGCGGCCCGGGCACCAATCCGGAACAGCTGTTCGCTGCGGGCTATTCGGCCTGCTTCCTCGGCGCACTGAAGTTCGTCGCCGGCCAGGCCAAGGTCGCACTGCCGGCCGACACCACCGTGACCGGCAAGGTCGGCATCGGCCAGATCCCGACCGGTTTCGGCATCGAAGCCGAGCTGACCATCAACGTGCCGGGCGTGCCGCGCGAGCAGGTGGAAGAGCTGGTGCAGAAGGCGCACATCGTCTGCCCGTACTCCAACGCTACCCGCGGCAACATCGACGTGACGCTGATCGTTGCCTGATGCGGTGATGCCGGCCAGCGGCCGGCACTACCAAACGACTGGGCAAAAAAATGGGCGGATGCCGGTCGAAACCGTGCATCCGCCCATCCCACCTTCGCTGTCCCGCAAGGGGGCATGAGGTTGCCGGCCAGCGGCCGGCACTACCAGGTCACTTCTCGCTCGTAATGAGCTGCACGACGCTGGAGAAATCCAGCTTGCCGCGGCCGGCCTGGTGATTCATCGAATACAGATTGCGGGCCACTTCGCCCAGCGGGATCGAGGCGCCGACGCTCATCGCCGCTTCCACCGCCAGGCCCATGTCCTTCAGCATCAGGTCGCTGCCGAAGCCGCCGCTGTAGCCGCGCGACGCCGGTGCGTTTTCCAGCACGCCCGGCCAGGGGTTGCACACTTCGGTAGCCCAGCTGCGGCCAGTGCTGACCGCCATCATCTGCGACAGCACCTTGGGGTCCAGCCCGTGCGCCACGCCAAGCGCGATGGCTTCGCCGGTGACGGCCATGATCACACCCAACGCCATGTTGTTGCAAAGCTTGGCAACCTGGCCGGCGCCACTGGCGCCCACATGGAAGATGTTCTTGCCCATTGCCTGCAGCACCGGGCGGGCGCGTTCCAGCGCGTCCTCCTCACCACCGACGATGAAGGTCAGCGTGCCAGCCTGCGCGCCAGCAGTGCCGCCGGACACCGGCGCGTCGATCATCTGCAGGCCTCGTGCGGCGGCCGCTTCGGAAACCTTGCGCGCGCTGGCCGGGGCGATCGTGCTGCAGTCGATGACCAGCGCACCGGCGGGAATCGCGGCAAGGATGCCGTCGTCGCCCAGGTACACGCCTTCGACGTGGCGACTGGCCGGCAGCATCGAGATCACCACCTCGGCGTCAGCCAGGGTTTCGCGTGCCGATGCAGAAGCACTGGCGCCCGCGTCGACTGCGGCCTGTACAGCAGCCGGCACCAGATCGAACACGCGCACGGTGTGGCCGTTCTTGACCAGATTGGCGGCCATCGGGCCACCCATGTTGCCCAACCCAATGAATGCAATGCGGCTCATGCCAGGCTCCTTTCAGCGACAGGGGTACCCAGGTCGGCCAGCGGATGCGCGGCATCGGCCCAGGGAGAAGCGAAGAACGTATCGGCCCATGCGCGGCTGGCATCGACCAACGTGGCCGGGTTCCACGATGGAGTGCGGTCCTTGTCGATCAGCAGCGCGCGGATGCCTTCGGCAAAATTGCCATGCGCAGCACAATGCAGGGCCGTGATGTATTCCAGCCGGTACACGCTCGCCAGGTCCTGACCAGCACTGCGGCGCTGCAGTTCGAAGGCCAGCCGTGCCGAACCCGGCGCACCGGCAGCCAGCGTCTTCTGTGCGGCCTGCAACCAGGCGTCATCGGTCTGCAGGGTGCTGATGCGTTCGACGATGGCGGCGAGATCATCGCCTTCGCACAGCGCATCGACCTGCGCGGCATTGGCCAGCAGCGGGCCGGTAGCCGCGTCGCTGGCGAACGACAGCAGCAGCTGCGACAGGCGCTCGTGGTTGCGTGCGGCATCGGCCGACCACGCGACCTGCAGCAGCGCATCGAACACCGCGCTGCGGCGCTCCTCGGCCACATGCACGTCGGCCAAACCTGCATAGATCGCATCGCCGGGGTTGAGCAGCGCACCGGTCAGGGCCAGGAACAGGCCGCCGTTGCCCGGCACACGCGGCAGCAGCCAGCTGCCACCCACGTCAGGGAACAGGCCGACCGTGATTTCCGGGAAGGCCAGCTTGGAACGCTCGCTGACCACGCGATGGCTGGCGCCGGACATCAGGCCGATGCCGCCGCCCATCACGATGCCATGGCCCCAGCACAGGATCGGCTTGGCGTAGGTATGGATCAGGTAGTCGACGCGGTACTCGACGTCGAAGAACTCGGCGGCGTAGTCGTTCTCGCGGATGTCCGTGTGGCCGGCCTCGCGGTAGGCGAGCATGCTCTGGTACAGGCTGTGCAGATCACCGCCGGCACAGAATGCCTTTTCGCCCGCGCCCTGCAGCACCACCAGCGCGATGCCGTCGTCGTCGGCCCAGGCGTTGAGCTGCTTCAGCAGCAGGTGCGCCATCGGCAGCGAGAAGCCATTGAGCGTACGCGGTGCGTTGAGCGTGGCGATGCCGATGCGCGTGCCGTTGCCAGCGGCGCGTTCTTCGAACAGTACCGGTGCTTCGGCAACGTTCGTGTCAACCGCGGTCATGCGTTCTTCCACTGCGCGGCGCGCTTTTCAAGGAAGGCACTCACGCCCTCGACCTGATCGGCGGTGTCGAACAGATCGACGAAGGCCTCGCGCTCGGCCACCAGTGCTGAAGCATGGGTGCCGGTGCGGGTGGACTGCACCAGGGTCTTGCAGGCGGCGATGCTGGTCGGGCTCTGCTTGCCAGCCTTCTTCGCCCATTCCAGTGCCAGCGCCTTGGATTCGCCCTTGCCGACCTTTTCTTCGGCAAGACCAATCCGCACCGCTGTCTCAGCGTTGATGCGCTCGCCGAGCAGGATCATGCGCTTGGCCCAGCCCTCGCCGACCAGGCGCGGCAGGTTCTGGGTGCCACCGGCGCACGGCAGCAGGCCAACGGTGGCCTCCGGCAGCGCGACCTGGGCATGGTCTTCGATGATGCGCAGATCGCAGGCCAGCGCGCATTCCAGGCCGCCGCCCATGGCGTAGCCGTTGATCGCGGCAATCGATACGCCACGGAACGCGGACAGCGCCTCGAAGGCTTCACCGAAACGGCGCGCCGCTTCGCGTGCGGCCGCCTTGTCGCCGGAGGCAAACTGGTTGAGGTCGGCACCGGCGGAGAAGAACTTCTCGCCGTCACCGGTGATCACCAGCGCGTAGATGTCGCGGTCTGCGTTGAGCGCGCCCACCAGGTCGCGCAGCGCCGACAGGCTGTGCACGGTCCAGGTATGCGCTGGCGGGTTGTTCAGGGTGACCACGGCGGTGTGGCCATCGGCCTCGACCTTCAGGCCCACGTGCTCCTGGGTACGCCAATCCTTCATCGCAGTTCCTCTTCGGTGTTGAGCAGGTGACGGGCAACGATCACCCGCATGATCTCGTTGGTGCCTTCCAGGATCTGGTGCACGCGGCTGTCGCGCAGCAGGCGCTCGATCGGATATTCGCGGATGTAGCCATAGCCACCGTGGATCTGCAGGGCTTCGTTGCAGATGTTGAAGCCGGCATCGGTGGCGAAACGCTTGGCCATCGCGCACCACACGTTGGCATCGCTGGCACCGGCATCGAGCTTGCGCGCAGCGGTATGCACCATCTGCCGCGCCGCGACCAGCTCGATGGCCATGTCGGCCAGCTTGAACTGCAGTGCCTGGAATTCGGACAACGCCTTGCCGAACTGGCGGCGCTCGCCCATGTAGCGGCGCGCTGCATCCAGCGCACCCTGCGCAGCACCCAGCGAGCAGGCGGCGATGTTGATGCGGCCACCATCGAGCCCCTTCATCGCCAGCTTGAAGCCGCCGCCTTCCTCTCCCAGAAGATGGCTGACCGGCACGCGGACGTTTTCGAAGGTGATGCCGCGGGTGGGCTGGCTGTTCCAGCCCATCTTCTCTTCCTTGCGGCCGTAGCTGATGCCCGGCAGGTCGGCTGGCACGGCGATCGCGCTGACCCCGCCTGCACCAGCACCGCCGGTGCGTGCCATCACCACCAGCAGTTCGGTGGCACCGGCGCCGGAAATGAAGGCCTTGGAGCCATTCAACACGTAGAAATCGTCATCGCGCACGGCGCTGGTCTTCAGCGAGGCCGCATCCGAACCGGCACCCGGCTCGGTCAGGCAGTACGAGGCCAGCTTGCTGCCCGATGACAGGTCATTGCCCCATGCATCGCGCAGGGCCGGCTGGCCCCACTTGGACACCATCCACGAGGCCATGTTGTGGATGCTGATGTAGGCCGCGGTCGACGGATCGACGTTGGCGAGCTCCTCGATGACGACGGCGGCGTCCAGTCGGCTCAGGCCGCTGCCACCTACTTCCGGGTCCATGTACAGACCGCAGAAGCCCAGTTCACCGGCCTTGGCGATCGCCTCGCGCGGAAAGATGCCCTCCGCATCCCATCGCGCGGCGTGCGGCGCCAGTTCGGCCTGTGCGAAGTCGCGCGCCGCTTCGCGGTACGCCTGCTGCGCTTCTTCCTGTTCCGTCGTCATCGAGTGGCTCATGGCTGCTCCCTGCTGTTACTTCAGGCTGATCGTGGTGTTGACGCCGTGGCTCAGCGTCTCGTCGTCGAACCAGCGCGCGGTGACGGTCTTGGTCTGCGTGTAGAACAGCACCACCTGCTTGCCGTACGGGCCCAGGTCGCCGAGCTTGGAAGCGCGCGAACCGGTGAACGAGAACAGCGGCACCGGCACCGGGATCGGCACGTTGATGCCGACCTGGCCGACGTCGATGTCTTCCTGGAACCGGCGTGCGGCTGCACCGCTCTGGGTGAACAGCGCGGTGCCGTTGCCGTTCGGGTTGCTGTTGACCATGGCGATGGCCTCATCCAGCGTTTCCGCTTCGAGGATGACCAGCACCGGCCCGAAGATTTCATCCTGGTAGATGCGCATGTCGGTGGTGACACCGGCAAAGATGGTCGGGCCGACGAAGTTGCCCTTCTCGAACCCATCGACCTGCGGCTTGCGGCCATCGAGCACCAGCTTGGCGCCCTGCTCCACACCCGACGCGATCAGGCCTTCGACACGCTCACGGGCGCTGCAGGAAATGACCGGACCGACGTCGGTGCCGGCGACCGTGCCACCACTGACCTTCAGGGTCTTGGCCTTCTCGACCAGGTCCTGCACCCAACCGCGCGCTTCACCGACCAGCACCAGGGTCGAGGCGGCCATGCAGCGCTGGCCAGCCGCACCAAAAGCGGCGCCGACCATCGCGTTGAGGGTCTGCTCCTTGTTGGCGTCCGGCAAGACCACGGCGTGGTTCTTGGCGCCCATCATGCACTGCACGCGCTTGCCGGCCAGCGAGGCGCGGTTGTACACGTGGGTGCCGACGCGGGTGGAACCGACGAACGAAACGGCCTTGATGTCGGGGTGGTCGCAGATGGCGTTGACCACTTCTTCGCCACCGTGGACGACATTCAGCACGCCCTTCGGAATGCCCGCTTCCAAGGCAAGCTCGACCAGGCGCATGGTGACCATCGGGTCCTGCTCGGACGGCTTGAGGATGAAGGTGTTGCCGGTGGCGATGGCCATCGGGAACATCCACAGCGGGATCATCGCCGGGAAGTTGAACGGGGTGATGCCTGCGCACACGCCCAGCGGCTGCATGATCGAGTAGGTGTCCACGCCGTTGGCCACGTTGTTGGCCAGTTCGCCCAGCTGCAGGTTGCCGATGGCGGCTGCATGCTCGACCACTTCCAGTCCGCGGAACACATCGCCTTCGGCGTCCGGCAGGGTCTTGCCCTGTTCGGCGGTGAGGATGTGCGCCAGCTCGCTCATGTTTTCGCGGATCAGCTGCTGGTACTTCAGGAAGATGCGCGCGCGGGTACCGATCGGGGTCTTGCGCCAGGTCTTGAAGGCTTCCTTGGCGGCGGCCACGGCCGCGTCGACTTCACCCGTGGTGGCGAACGGCACCTGGGCCAGCACGTCCTGGGTGGCCGGATTGATCACGTCCTGCCAGTGGGAGGTGGCCGATTCTACGAACTGGCCATCGATCAGCATGCGGATACGGGGCGCTGCAACAGTCATGACGACAATCCACGGGGTGCGAAAGATGCTTGGCATTATTCACAGCACCCGCCTCGATTTCCGGGCTGAATCCGCTTAATCTGGCCAATGCCCGCCACGATTACTGTTAATTCTGTGAATTATTCAGCCCCCCAGCGCCAACTCGGTCTGCGTCTGCTGCGCCTGCGCGAGCAGCGCGGCTATAGCCAGGCCGACCTTGCCCGCGCACTGGGGCTGTCGGCCAGCTACCTGAACCAGATCGAGCGCAACAAGCGCCCGCTGACGCCAGCGGTGCAGAAGAAGCTGGGCGAGGTGTTGGGCGATGTTTCCGCCCTGTTCGACGACAATGAGCCCGCCGCGCTGCAGGAGTCGCTGGGTGAGACCCTGCGCGACCTGGGCCTGGCCGACGTCAGCGCCACCGAACTGCGGGCGCTGGCCGGCAACCTGCCGCAGGTCAGCCGCGCGTTGCTGGACCTGCACCGCCGCCACCTGGCGCTGCGCGAACATGCCGCCGCGCTGGAATTCCAGTTGGGCGAGCCAGGCGCCGGCAGCACGCTGCCGGCCGGTGACCAAGTGCGCGAGTTCTTCAACCGCATGCACAACCACATCCCCGAACTGGATGAACTGGCCGAGCAGCTGTTCGCCGAATGGGGGCTGGCGCCGGGACACGTGGCACCCCGGCTGCGCCAGTTGCTGGCCGATCGCCACGGTGTGCTGGTGGAAGTGGCCGCGCTGCAGGCCGGCCGGGAGAAGCGCCAGTACGATGCCGGCAGCCGCACGTTGTGGCTGCCCGATTACCTGGAGCCGGGCCAGCAGGCGTTCCAGATGGCGGTCGAGCTCGCACTGCGCGGTTATCTGCCGCAGATCGACGCGGTGATCGCGCGCACCGGCTTCACCGACGAGGCCCGCATCGCGCAGGCACGCGTCGGCCTGTCCAATTACTTCGCCGGCGCGCTGGTGATGCCGTACATGCGCTTTCTGCGCGCGGCCGAGGCCAGCAGCTATGACATCGAGCTGCTGGCGCACCAGTTCGGCGTGGGATTCGAGGCGGTCTGCCATCGCTTGAGCACGCTGGCACGCCGCAGCGCGCCGGGCCTGCCGTTCTTCTTCATCCGCGTGGACCGCGCCGGCAACGTGTCCAAGCGCCACTCGGCCACCGATTTCCACTTCTCGCAGGTGGGCGGTTCGTGCCCGTTGTGGATCGTCTACGAGGCGTTCAACCAGCCCGGACGCATCCTCACCCAGACCGCGCGCATGCCCGATGGCCGCCGTCATTTCTGGCTGGCACGGCAGGTCAGCAGCGGCCCGGTGGGCCACGGCCAGCCACGCAAGACCTTCGCGGTGGCACTGGGCTGTGACCTGCAGCATGCCGACAGGCTGGTGTATTCGCTGGGGCTGGACGTGCAGAGCCCGGGTAATTCAGTGTCGATCGGGCCGGGCTGCCGGGTGTGCCCGCGCGAGGACTGCATGCAGCGCGCGTTTACCCAGTTGCCGGGAAGGTAGGGGTTGGTTCGGCAGGGCTGCGCCCTGCACCCGCCGAAGCGGTAGTGCCGGCTGCTGGCCGGCAACCTCAACAGCAACAGCGGGGATTCCGTGGGATGGCGGGGTGGGTCCGGTTGCGGGGGACGCCGTAAACCCATCCCTGGGGGCTTGGCCGCGGCATCCATGCCGCGGACACCCCCGTAACCGGACCCGCCCCGCCTTCGACAGGTTCCCGCCGCTGTTGGTGGGTGTCGACCTTGGTCGACACAGTAGATCCACGCCATGCGTGGATGCTCTTCGATGAATTGTCGACTATTCGATTTCGATGGAGATTCATCCACGCATGGCGTGGATCTACTAATCCCAGAACACGGTCAGCACGCGATTGCCCGCAGACGGCACCGGTGCATCGATGTGCTGTCCATATGGCCAACCTTCGCCGACGCCATCGCATTCCAAGCCCTGCAGCCAACCTTCCACGGTTGCCGTGTCGGTGCTGGTCAGCACGTGCACGTTCTCCGCCGCAGGCCATTCGCTGTCGTCTTCCAGCGCACTGCCCCAATCCTGGTGCAAGCCCACGTAGACACCTTCCACTTCGGGCATTGCGGCAATCGCGGCCAGGCGTGCGTATAGCTCGGCGATCGGCGGGCGGCCGTAGCCCCACTGGTTAGGTGCGATGCACTCTTCGAAATCGTTGCCTTCGAAGTACGTGACCAGCGGCACCACCGGCAGGTGTTCCGGGTCACGGGCGTCGAGACGTTCGAGCAGATCCAGCAGTTGCTGACGGGCGGACATCGGGCGTTCCTTGCAGAGGGGCAGTGATTGTATCGATCGCACTCAATAGATCGGCGTCACCTTCATCTGCGGCAACGGCCGTGGCGAGCCGTCGGTGAGGTCGGGACCGAGGTCATCCCAACTGCGTCCCTGCTCCACCATCAACCCCCACAGCTGCTGCGACGCCAACCGCTTGTCTTCCGAGCCCAACTTGTAGGAGGGCGGCGGCGGCGCGCCGGTGGCCACCATCGCATAGGCCGCGCGATAGGCCAGCACCTGCTGCGCCGGATCGTCGGTGCGCGAAATCTCCAGCGTGTAGCGCTGGTAGGCCGAGGCCAGGTTGCGCCAACGGATCCAGTAATGGTTCTCGAACGAGAACGAACAAAAGCGTGCGCCGGCCAGGCTGCCCTTGTCGGCGATGCGGGTCAGCACCTCCTGTGGCATGTCCAGGTTCATGCCGCCCTCGTCGCCCTGCAGGCTCACATGCACGATGCGGTCGCGATAACCGGGCGCACGCGCCTGCAGCAGGTCGCGCCAGTTCTGCATGGTGGCCACCACCGCAAACAGGAAGCGCCCCAGTTCGCCGGCAGCCAGTGGCGTGGCAATGGACTGGTAATGCCGCTGCCATCCATGACGGTTCTCGGTGGGCAGGAACACCGAGCGTTCCAGCGCCTGGCGGCTGTCGCTCTCGCGCACCACCGGCTCGGGGCGTTGCGGGTAAACCAGGTTGATGGCGAAGGTCGGCCAGCGCGGCAGCGCCGCATCGAACAGGTGGATCGGGAAGTTGCTGCTGATGCCGCCATCGGAGAACCAGCACACCCGGAACGCGGTGATCACCGGACCGCAGGCCTGCCCGGCGCTGGTCAGGCCCTCCATGCTGTCGGCCACGTTGTGCCCGGCCTCACCTCCCGCAGTCGACGTCGGCTCGCAGCGACGCTCGCGACGCGAGGGCTCATGCAGCGGCACCGCGCTGATCAGCAGCGGGAAGCTGAGGCTCATGCGCGTGGCCACCAGTACCGGCAGCGACGCGCCCTGCGGCAGGTGGTAATAGCTGCGGCCTTCAACCTCGCGCGGTGGACCAGCATGGTCGACCATCCACTGCACCACGCTGGCCGGAAACAGCTGCTCGAATTCCTCGCGCAGGAACCAGAACTGCGCGCCGCCCAGCGGCAATGTACGCGGTTCATTGTGCGACACGCAGGTGGTGATCATCTGCAGCGTGATCGCATGCGGGCTGTCCGGCTCGCCCGCATAACGCGGCGCGTCGTGCAGATCGGCGAAGGTCAGCGGTGCATCCATCGGTTTGCCTGACAACTGCTGCAGGCTTTCATGCAGCCACTCGGTCAGCGCCGGCGTGCCTGTGTCCCGGCTCAGTCCACTGCACAGGCCCAGCAGGTTGCGCCGCGCCACCCGTGCCACGCGCAGCGCCGCCCCGGCTACACCTGCACCATAGGCACACAACAGCGACGGCAGCAGGGTCGCCGCCACGCCGCTCCAGCCACCGCCCCACCAGCCCAGGCCGAGCAACAGTGCCAGCGACACCAGCACTTCCAGCGGCGCGATCTGGAACACCGCGATAGCCAGGCACAGCAGCTTGCGCGGCCAGCCGGCGTTGCCGGTCAGCACCACCAGCAGCCGATACGCTGCGCGCGCGCCAGCGGCGGGTTGGAACAGGCTGTAGATGAATCCACGCCGCGACAGCTGTGCCGACACCGCCGACAGGCCGCCATATCCCGCATCGCCCGGCAGGTGTTCGCCCAGTTGCTGGCGGCGGTCGCCGTATGCCGCAGCGGCCGCCACGGCAGCGGCGATCGCACCGGCCGAGGTGCCGCCGATGCTCTTGAAACGGTATTCGCGGGCCAGTGCGAGCACCGCGTTGGGATACACGATGCCGCTGGTGATGCCGCCTTTCATGACCAGATCGCAGTACTTGTCTGCCACTACCCTTCCTCCGCTTGCCAACGGCGCGCCGCAGCGCGTACTGCCATCCCTGGACCGGTGAGACCTGCCTGTCATTGCCATAGCGCTTGGGCGCGGCGCACGGGAACGTGTGAAAGGCTCCCATCCAACGCCAGGAATGCAGTATGACGTGGAGCCCTCTCACCGCCTGAGACCACCGCCGCAGTTGTGCAGGCACGTCGCCGGCAGGCAGCCACCACACCGTGCTGGCAGCTGTCTGGCACCACTGGCGGATACTTGACCGGCGGCACCGAAGGCGTAGCATCTGCAGCAAGCCAAGGGACAGACCCTTCGCTGCCACAACGACATGAGGGATTCTCATGGAATTCGACTATTTCGTCTTCATCGGGCGTTTCGAGCCCTTCCACAACGGCCATGCCGCCGTTGCCCGCCTTGCCCTGAGCAGGGCCCGCAAGCTGATCTTCCTGGTCGGCTCTGCCGATACCCCCCGCAGCCTGCGCAATCCCTGGACCGTGGCCGAACGCGCCGTGATGATCCAGGCCGCCCTCGATGGCAACGCCGATCGCCTGCTGATCCAGCCACTGCGTGACCACCTGTACAACGAAGCCCAGTGGATCGCCAGCGTGCAGCGTCATGTGGCCGAAGCCCTGCGCAACGATGGTGCCGCACCCGATGCGAAGGTCGGCCTGATCGGCATGGACAAGGATGCTTCCAGCTACTACCTGCGGGAGTTCCCGCAATGGCCGCTGGTCGACGTGCAGCACACTGCTACCTTGTCGGCCACCGAGCTGCGTCGTTACCTGTTCGAAGCCGGCGACGTGGATTTCCACGGTGCACTGCTTATGCTGCGCGGTAATGTGCCGGCACCGGTGTACGAGATGCTCGAGGCGTTCCGCAGAAGCTCACCGGCCTACGCGCAGCTGGTGGCCGAGTACCGTTTCATCGAGCAGTACAAGGCCGCCTGGAAGGATGCGCCATATGCGCCTACCTTCGTCACCACCGATGCGGTGGTGGTGCACTCGGGCCACGTACTGCTGGTCCGCCGTCGTTCGGCACCGGGCAAGGGCCTGTGGGCGCTGCCCGGCGGCTTCGTCGGCCAGGAACAGAGCCTGCTCGACAGCTGCCTGCGCGAACTGCGCGAGGAAACCCGGCTGAAGATTCCACTGCCGGTGCTGAAGGGCTCGCTGAAGGGCCAGCAGGTGTTCGACCACCCCGAGCGCAGCCAGCGCGGCCGCACCATCACCCATGCCTTCCACTTCGAATTCCCCGCTGGCGAACTGCCGGCGGTGCGCGGTGGCGACGACGCCGACAAGGCGCGCTGGATTCCGGTCAGCGAGGCGCTGGACATGGGCCCGCAGCTGTTTGAAGACCACCTGCACATCCTGGAGTACTTCCTGGGCCGGGGCTGATCCGACCGGGCCCTGCAGAACCCGTTTTCCCCACCGGCGGACAGACCGCCGGTGCCACTCGACGCGAAGGAGCTTCCGTCATGCATTACCTCGATAACCTTCTCCTCAACACCGACAGCTACAAGGCCAGCCACTGGCTGCAGTACCCGCCGGGTACCGACGCCACGTTCTTCTACGTGGAATCACGCGGCGGCCTGCACGATCGCACGGTGTTCTTCGGCCTGCAGGCGATCCTCAAGGATGCCCTGGCACGGCCCGTCACCCACGCCGACATCGATGACGCCGCAGCGCTGTTCGCCGCGCATGGCGAACCGTTCAACGAAGCCGGCTGGCGCGATATCGTCGACCGTCTCGGCGGCCATCTGCCGGTACGCATCCGCGCCGTACCCGAAGGCAGCGTGGTGCCCACGCACCAGGCACTGATGACCATCGAGTCGACCGACCCCGCCGCCTTCTGGGTGCCGTCCTACCTGGAAACCCTGCTGCTGCGCGTGTGGTACCCGGTCACCGTGGCGACCATCAGCTGGCATGCGCGGCAGACCATCGCCGGCTTCCTGCAGCAGACCAGCGATGACCCGCAGGGGCAGCTGCCGTTCAAGCTGCACGACTTCGGCGCACGCGGCGTCTCCAGCCTGGAATCTGCCGCACTTGGCGGTGCCGCGCACCTGGTCAACTTCCTCGGCACCGATACGGTGTCGGCGCTGTGCCTTGCACGTGCGCACTACCACGCGCCGATGGCGGGCTATTCGATTCCGGCCGCCGAGCACAGCACCATCACCAGCTGGGGCCGCGAGCGCGAAGTGGATGCGTACCGCAACATGCTGCGCCAGTTCGGCACGCCCGGTGCGATCGTAGCGGTGGTGTCGGACAGCTATGACATCTACCGTGCCATCAGCGAACACTGGGGTACCACCCTGCGCGAGGAAGTGATCGCTTCCGGCGCCACCCTGGTCATCCGCCCGGATTCTGGCGACCCGGTCGAGGTGGTCGCCGAGAGTCTGCTGCGGTTGGATGCCGCGTTCGGTCACACGATCAACGGCAAGGGCTACAAGGTGCTCAACCATGTCCGCGTCATCCAGGGCGATGGCATCAACCCGGATACGATCCGCGCGATCCTGCAGCGCACCACCGATGATGGCTACTCGGCCGACAACGTGGCCTTCGGCATGGGCGGCGCGCTGCTGCAGCGGCTGGACCGTGATACGCAGAAGTTCGCACTGAAGTGCTCGGCCGCGCGGGTGGACGGTGACTGGATCGATGTCTACAAGGATCCGGTCACCGATGCCGGCAAGGCCAGCAAGCGCGGCCGTATGCGCCTGCTGCGCCGTCTGGACGACGGCAGCCTGCATACGGTGCCGCTGCCGGCCGGTGGCGATGACACCCTTCCGGCCGGCTTCGAGGATGCGATGGTGACCGTGTGGGAGAACGGCCGACTACTGCACGACCAGCGCCTGGATGACATCCGCGCGCGGGCCGCTGCCCAGCGTTGAGGACCCATCCACGCATGGCGTGGATCCAGCTGGGTGTCAGAGCCTGTTGCGGGGCAACGGGATCCGGCCCCTGGGCCTTGACCGGCGCCGTCAACGCGTCCACCGTGGGCGCGCCGAAGGTATCCCTGCCGTGGTCTGGATGACGACAGGGATTTAAACGGGAATCCGGTGAAGGCGCCTCGCGCGCCCATTCCGGAGCTGCCCCGCAGCGGTGAATGGAAACGAATCCTGCCAACAGCACTGGGCTCGCGCCTGGGAAGCGGCAGGTAGTAGGTGGGCTGCGGCCCGTGTCCATCAGCCCGAATACCGGCCCCGGCCGGGGGACTCGACCGTCCCCTGACTCGACCTGGAATCTCCGCGGGGAGGTTGCCGGGGCCATCGTCGTCCTGCGCGTGCAGGCTGCGTGGCCGCGCGCGTCCTGTTCACGGTTTCCGGCCAGACCCGTTGCCCACGCCCAGACGCACCCGACGATGACCGAGCTCCAACGCCCCACCCTGACCCTTCCCGACGACGGCCAGCGCCTGTTGCTGCATTCGTGCTGCGCGCCGTGCTCGGGCGAAGTGATGGAGGCGATCACCGCCTCCGGGATCGACTACGCGATCTTCTTCTACAACCCCAACATCCACCCGGTGAAGGAATACGAGCTGCGCAAGCAGGAGAACATCCGCTTCGCCGAACAGCACGGCATTCCCTTCATCGACTGCGACTACGACACCGACAACTGGTTCAGCCGTGCGCGTGGCATGGAGAATGAACCCGAACGCGGCATCCGCTGCACGATGTGCTTCGACATGCGCTTCGAGCGCACCGCGCTGTACGCGCATGAACACGGCTACGACACCATCAGCTCCTCGCTGGGCATCTCGCGCTGGAAGAACATGGCGCAGATCAACGACTGCGGCGTGCGCGCCGCCTCGCACTACGAAGGCCTGCAGTACTGGGACTACAACTGGCGCAAGGGTGGTGGTGCCAGCCGCATGGTCGAGATCAGCAAACGCGAGCAGTTCTATCAGCAGGAATACTGTGGCTGCGTATATTCGCTGCGCGATGCCAACCGCCACCGCCGCGAGAATGGCCGCGAGCGCATCAAGATCGGCCTGCTGTATTACGGGCAGGACAACGACGCCGCCAGCGGCGATTGACGTGCGCGCGAGGGGCGGCCACGCTGGTCGCCCTTCTTCCGTTGTGCCGGACCTGCCATGACCGCCCTGCCCGCTGACGTCGCCCTGCTGGTGATCGACCTGCAGCCGGACTTCATGCCCGGTGGCGCCCTCGCCTGCGAAGAGGGCGATGCGCTGGTGGCGCCGATCACGGCACTGCTGGCCGAGCGCCGCTACCGCACCGTGGTCGCAACCCAGGACTGGCACCCGGCCGACCATGCCTCGTTTGCCAGCCAGCATCCGGGGCATCTGCCTTTTGAAGCCATCCTGCTGCACGCGCAGCCGCAGACGCTGTGGCCGGACCACTGCGTGCAGGGCAGCGCGGGCGCCGCACTGCACCCGGGAGTGGACTGGACCGTGGCCGACCTGATCCTGCGCAAAGGCACGCGCCAGCAGGTGGATTCGTACAGCGCCTTCCGCGAAAACCACGGCCCCGACGGCACGCGCCCGGCGACCGGACTGGCCGGCTGGCTGCACGAACGAGGGATCCGCGAGGTGCACGTGTGCGGGTTGGCGCGCGATTACTGTGTGCTGTGGAGCGCGCAGGACGCGGTGAAGTCCGGCTTCCGGGTGAAGTTCCTGTGGGAGCTGACCCGCCCGGTGACCGATGCCAACGACGGCATGGTGCGCGAGGCCCTGGCGAAAGCGAGGATTGCGGTCCTGTAAGCAGCATGTCGCCTCTGCCGCTTGTGTGCCTGATTCGCAACCTGCAGAATCGAGCCATCCAGCCCTCCCAGTACGCCCCCCAACAGATCGCGGGACGGCCGAACCGAGGGCTTTTCATTGGATGAAGCCAGGAGGGCAAAGGTATGCCGACGGCAGTTCTCATTGATGGCGGCTACTTCATCAAGCGCTTTCGCCGCATCGAGCCCCACAACGCTTACAACGCTCAACGCGCCGCCGAGGTCGCCCACCGATGGGCCATCGCCCATCTGAAGCATGCAAGTGGCGAGCGACGGGACCTCTATCGCATCTTCTTCTACGACTGCCCGCCGTTGCGCAAGAAGATGCACAACCCGATTTCCGGTTTGTGCATCGACTATTCGCGATCCGACGAAGCGCTGTTCAGAACCAGCCTGCACGAGGCACTGAAGCAGAAGCGGAAGGTCGCCCTGCGTCTTGGCCATCTCACCGACTTCAGTTCGTGGACGACCGGGTCACGAACCTTCGACGACCTGCTCAAGGGAAAGCGAACGTTCGGCGATCTTCAGGCCGACGAGCTGCAACCGAATGTGCGACAGAAAGGCGTGGATATGCGCATCGGCATCGATATCTCGTCACTCGCCCTCAAGCGTCAGGTCCGCCAGATCATTCTGATGGCGGGTGATGCTGACTTCGTGCCGGCCGCGAAGCTTGCCCGGCGTGAAGGAGTCGATTTCGTTCTGGATCCGATGTGGTCGTCCATTCCCAAAGGGCTGATGGAACACATTGATGGCGTGCGCTCTACCTGCCCCAGACCATTGGAGCAACAACGGGCGCATCGCGGGCAATTGCCTTGTGCCATCCCGGGAACCGCCAGCGCTACCTGAACACCACCGTGCGGTGCCCGTTGAGCAGGATTCGGTGCTCCACGTGCCGGCGTACCGCCCGCGCCAGCACCTGCGATTCGGTATCGCTGCCCAGCCGCACCAGCTCGCGGGGAGTCATCGCGTGGTCCACGCGGGCCACGTCCTGTTCGATGATCGGACCTTCGTCCAGGTCTTCGGTGACGTAGTGCGCGGTGGCGCCGATGATCTTGACCCCGCGCGCGTGCGCCTGGTGGTACGGCTGCGCGCCCTTGAAGCTGGGCAGGAAGCTGTGGTGGATGTTGATTGCCCTGCCCGCCAGCGCACGGCACAGCATGGGCGAGAGAATCTGCATGTAGCGCGCCAGCACCACCAGATCGATGCGCTCGCGCTCGACCAGATCGATGATCTGCTGTTCCTGCGCCGCGCGCGTGTCGGCGTTCACCGGCAAGTGATGGAACGGCACCTGGTAGGACGCCGCCAGCGCTGCGAAGTCCGCGTGGTTGGAGGCCACCGCTGCGATGTCCACCTTCAGCTGGCCGCTGTGTGCACGGAACAGCAGGTCGTTCAGGCAATGGCCCTGCTTGCTGACCAGTACCAGCAGCCGTGGGCGATGGCGCCCGTCATGCAGTTGCCAGTCCATGCCGAAGTCCGCTGCCAGTGCAGCCATCGCGTTGTGCACGGTATCCAGCGGCAGGCCCGCATCGCGGTCGAAGTGCACGCGCAGGAAGAAGCGACCGCTCTCCTCGTCGCCGAACTGCTGGGCGTCGAGGATGTTGCAGCCGTGGTCGAACAACAGGCCCGACACGCGGTAGACGATGCCGGTGCGGTCGGGACAGGAGAGGGTGAGGATGGAATCGGGGCGCATTGCCCGAGTGTAGGGCAGCATCGTTGCGCGGTGGACGATGGTCACCGATGCAACCGACTGCTTGGTACAGACCCAAGCGATACTTGGCCTTCCGCATGGCAAGCTGGTCGGTCATGAACCTGTTGCAGCTCATCCGCAGCTTCACCCGCACCGCAGAGACCGGCAGCATTGCCGCTGCGGCACGCACCCTTGGCATCAGCGCCACCGCCGTGGGCCAGAACATCAACCGCCTGGAAGCCCACCTGGGCGTGCGCCTGCTGAACCGGAGTACGCGCCAACTGGCGCTGAGCGAGGCCGGCACGGTGTACCTGGCACAGGTGCGGCATCTCGAAGCGGACCTCGCCCGCGCGCAGGCCATGGTCACCGGCGACGTGGAACCGGCCGGGCCCCTTCGCATCGCCAGCAGCAGCGCGTTCGGCCGGCACGTGCTGGCACCGCTGCTGCCCTCACTGCAGCAGCGCTACCCTCAGCTGCAGCTGGAACTGCGCCTGACCGATCGCGCCGTGCAGCACGGTGCCGAGGCGGTGGATGCAAGCATCCGCATCGGCGCGCAGCTGGAGGACGGGCTGGTGGCGCGGCCCTTGGCACGCATTCCGTTCGTGTTCTGCGCATCGCCTGCGTACCTGCAGGCACACGGCATGCCGCTGGAGCCGGCGCAGCTGGCCGCCCATCGCGGCCTGCTGCACCGCTTCCCCACCGATGGCCGGCCACTGCGCTGGGGCCTGCTGAAAGACGGTCAACGCGTGGACGCAGCACTGCCGCCGAGCATGGTCTGCGATGACATCGATGCGCTGGCCGAACTGGCCGCCGCCGGTGCCGGTATCACCCGGCTGGCGGCATTCGTGGCCGAACCGTACCTGCGCGACGGGCGCCTGCAGGCGGTGTTCGGTTGCGGCACCGACTGGCAGCCGGAACCGATGGACGTCTATTTCTGCGTCAGCGACCGCCGCGATTTCACCGCCAAGATCCGCGCGCTGTTCGAGCACCTGCAGGCCGGCCTGCCGCCGGCCTGGCAGGTGTAATGCTCAGCGCGGACTGAACACGCCGCGTGCGTCGCGCGGCTCGCAGCGCAGGTACTGCGGCGCCGGCACCACGCTGTCACCCAGCGCAGCAGCGGCGTGCCACGGCCAACGCGGGTCGTACAGGATGCCGCGGGCCAGCGCGATGGCATCGGCCTGGTTGTGGCGCAGGATCGATTCGGCCTGCTCGGGCTCGGTGATCATGCCCACCGCGATCACCGGCATGCGCACCTTCTTGGCCTTGATCGCCGCCGCGAACGGCACCTGGTAGCCGGGGCCGACGCTGATCTTCTGGCGCTCGTGCAGGCCGCCACTGGAGACGTGCAGGAAATTGCAGCCACGCGCGTCCAGCACCTGTGCCAGCGCCTCGCTCTGCACGATGTCCCAGCCGCCCTCGACCCAGTCGCTGGCGGAGATGCGCACGCCCACGGCCACCTTGTCCGACACCGCGGCACGCACCGCGTCGAACACTTCCACCAGCATCCGCAGCCGGTTCGGCAGCGAGCCGCCGTAGCCATCGGTGCGGCGGTTGCTCAGCGGCGACAGGAACTGGTGCAGCAGATAACCGTGCGCGGCATGGATCTCGATCAGCTCGAAGCCCAGGCGCTCGGCGCGCACCGCGCTGGCGGCGAAGGCAGCAACGATCTCGGCGATGCCGGCCTCGTCCAGTTCCTGCGGCGCCGGATCGGCGGCATGGAACGGCAGCGGCGACGGTGCGACCGTGGCCCAACCACGCGCATCGTCGGCCGGCAGCTGGCCACCGCCATCCCACGGGCGCGCCGTAGAGGCCTTACGGCCGGCATGGGCCAGCTGCACACCCAACGGCATCGGCGACCAGCGGCGAACGCTGGCCAGCACCTGCGCCAATGCCGCTTCGGTGCCGTCATCCCACAGGCCCAGGTCTGCCCAGCTGATGCGGCCGCGCGCTTCGACCGCAGTGGCCTCCAGGATCAGCAGGCCCGCACCGGACTGCGCCAGGTTGCCCAGATGCATGGCGTGCCAGTCGCTGGCGCGGCCGTCTTCGGCGGAGTACTGGCACATCGGCGCGACGACGATGCGGTTGGACAGGGTCAGGGGGCCGAAGGAGATCGGCGAAAACAGCTGGCTCACGGCAGTGGGGGGTGTATCAAAGGGGGGACGTATTGCACCGCTGTACGGCCGATAGATCAACCGTGTGGGTAGATCGCTGTTTCGTGGGAAGGCGCAGCCGAGCCCATGCTTGGCTCAGCGCGTGGTCCAGCCGGCCAGCGCCTCGGCGCAATCGCGCTCGTCCTTGAACTGCAGCAGGTCGTCGGCACGGGTGCGGCCACGGTTCAGCGCGGCCACCGGCAGGCCAGCCTTGGCTGCGGCCTGCACGAAGCGGAAGCCGGAATAGACCATCAGCGAGGAGCCCACCACCAGCACCGCATCCGCCTGCTGCAGGTGGTCGTGCACGGCATCCACACGCTCACGCGGCACGTTTTCGCCGAAGAACACCACGTCCGGCTTCAGCAGGCCGCCGCAGCGCGGGCAGTCCGGCACCGCGAACGTCGAGAAGTCGGTTTCCAGGTCGGCGTCGCCGTCGGGCGCGATACCGGCCTCCAGCGATTCCCAGCCGGGGTTGGCGTCCAGCAACTGCTGCTGGAAGCCCTCACGCTCGCTGCGACGTTCGCAGCCCATGCAGCGCACCAGATCCAGGCGGCCGTGCAGGTCGATCACGTTGCGGCTGCCGGCACGCTGGTGCAGGCCATCCACGTTCTGGGTCAGCAATACCTGCAGCTTGCCGCTGTCCTCCAGTGCGGCCAGCGCCTGATGCGTGCCGTTGGGCCGGGCCTGGCCGAAGCGCGGCCAGCCCAGCAGGCTGCGCGCCCAGTAACGCTGGCGGGTGGCGGCCTCGCCCATGAAGGCCTGGTAGGTCACCGGCGGCGTGCGCTTCCACTGGCCATCGGCATCGCGGTAATCGGGAATGCCCGAAGCGGTGCTGCAGCCGGCGCCGGTCAGCACGAACAGGCGTTGGGCGCGGTCGATGAAGTCGGTGAGCGGCAGGGTCATGGCAGCCAGATGGGGGCGCGCGGGCGCCCCCGCAAGCACGGGCTCAGGCCGCCGGCGCGCCGGGAAGCTGCGGCACGGTCACCGGGTGGCCATCCTCGCCCAGCGCGATCATCACGAAGTGGCCGCGGGTGCACAGCTTGCGCTCGCCGCTGTGCAGATCCTCGGCGATCAGCTCCACCTCGACCTTCATCGAGCTGCGGCCGACCTCGACGATGCGGCCGATGGTCTCCACCATCTGGCCGATGCGGATCGGCAGCTTGAAATCGACCTGGTCGCTGCGCGCGGTCACCACGGTGCGGCGCGAGTAGCGGGCGGCGGCCAGGAAGGCGGCCTTGTCCATCCATGCCAGTGCCTGGCCACCGAACAGGGTGCCCATATGGTTGGTGTGGTTGGGGAAGACGATTTCGGCCATGCGCACTTCGGTCGGCGGCACGGTCTCGGGAATGGGGGTCATGGGGGCGGTTCGGGTGTGGGGTAAGACGGATTTTAAGGCAGGTGGCGTGCAGGCGGCGCTACACTTCGGCACCCCCACTGCGTGAACCCACCATGCCCGCCACGTCCGACCTGCTGGCCTTCGCCCTTGTCTCGCTGGCCATGGTGCTGACACCTGGGCCGAACATGATCTACGTGATCTCGCGTTCGATCTGCCAGGGCCGCGTGGCCGGGCTGATTTCGCTGGGCGGGGTGGCGATGGGCTTCGTGTTCTACATGCTGTGCGCGGCGCTGGGCATCACCGCGCTGCTGATGACCGTGCCGTTCGCCTACGACGCGCTGCGCATCGGCGGCGCGCTGTACCTGCTGTACCTGGCCTGGCAGGCGTTGAAGCCGGGCGGCCGCTCGCCGTTCGCGGTGCGCGACCTGCCGGTGGACGGCCCGCGCAAGCTGTTTGCGATGGGCTTCCTGACCAATGTGCTGAATCCGAAGGTGGCGGTGATGTACCTGTCCCTGCTGCCGCAGTTCCTGCACCCGGACAGCGAAGGCGGCGTGTTGATGCAGTCGCTGGTGCTGGGTTCCACCCAGCTGCTGGTCAGCGTGAGCGTGAACGGCATCATCGCGATGATGGCCGGCAGCATTGCCGGCTTCCTGGCTGCGCGTCCCACCTGGCAGGCGGTGCAGCGGTGGTTCATGGGCATGGTGCTGGCCGGGTTGGCCGTGCGCATGGCGGTGGATGGGCGGCGGTAGCGCCAGGCCATGCCGTGGAAACGAAAAACCCCGGCGTTGGCCGGGGTTTCTCGTTGCGACAGTCCTGACCGGTTCGATCAGAAGTTCATGTCGAAGGCGACTTCGCCCTTCACGCCCACCTGGTAGGCCGAGGCGCGGCGTTCGAAGAAGTTGGTCAGTTCCTGCACGTCCTGCAGTTCCATGAAGCTCAGCGGGTTGCGCACGTTGTACTTGCGCTCCATGCCCAGGCGATGGAAATGGTTGTCGGCGCAGTGCTGCAGGTACTGGCGCATGTCACGGGTGGAAATGCCTGCCACGCCACCGGACAGCACGTCCTCGGCGAACTGCACTTCACACTCGATGGCTTCGGCCAGCATGTCGTAGACATCCTGCTTCATCTTGTCGTCGAACAGATCCGGCTCTTCCTCGCGGATCACGTCCACGCACTCGAAGGCGAATTCCATGTGCGCGCTTTCGTCGCGGAACACCCAGTTGGTGCCCGAGGCCAGGCCGTTGAGCAGGCCGCGCGAACGGAAGTAGTACACGTAGGCGAACGCGGCGAAGAAGAACAGGCCTTCGATGCACGCAGCGAAACAGATCTGGTTGAGCAGGAACTGGCGGCGCTCGTCGCGGGTCTCGATGCGCTTCAGGTCCTGGATCGAGTCGATCCACTTGAAGCAGAAATCGGCCTTTTTCTTGATCGAGTCGATGTTCTCCACCGCGGCGAAGGCTTTGACGCGCTCGTCCGGATCCGGCAGGTAGTTGTCCAGCAGGGTCAGGTAGAACTGCACGTGCAGCGCTTCTTCATACAACTGGCGCGACAGGTACATGCGCGCTTCGGGCGCGTTCAAGTGCTGGTACAGGTTCAGCACCAGGTTGTTGGACACGATCGAATCGCCGGTGGCGAAGAACGCGACCAGGCGGTGGATCAGGTGACGCTCGCCCGGCGACATCTTGCTGTGCAGGTCGCTGATGTCGATCTGGAAGTTGATCTCTTCCACCGTCCAGGTGTTCTTGATCGCGTTCCGGTACATGTCATAGAACTGCGGGTAGCGCATCGGGCGCAGGGTCAGTTCAAAACCGGGATCGAGCAGCATCTGCTTGGGCTTGTCGGCCATGGGTGTTTCCTTGAATTCCTGGGTGAGCGGCCGGGCATGGCCCGGCGCTACCGTGGGTGATGATCATCGGCCGGGGTTGCCGGCCAGCGGCCGGCACTACCACGCGGCGGTGCCGCGTATTACTGGCAGGCCTCGCAGGCTTCCGGGTTCTCCAGCGAGCAGGCGATGGCCTCTTCCGGGCTGAACACCTTTTCCGGTGCAACGCTGGCCACGTGGCTGACCGTGGTCTTGGCGATCTTGGTGGCCGGACGCGAACGCAGGTAGTAGGTGGTCTTGATGCCCTGCTTCCAGGCGTACATGTACATGGACGACATCGCGCCGATGCTCGGGCTTTCCATGAACAGGTTGAGCGAGGCGGACTGGTCGATGAAGGCGCCACGGTCGGCGGCCATGTCGATCAGCGAACGCATCGGCAGCTCCCACGCGGTGCGATAGACGTGGCGCAGCGTTTCGGGGATCTGGGTGATGGCCTGGATCGAGCCGTCGGCCAGCTTGATCGCATCGCGCATTTCCGGGGTCCAGTGGCCCAGCTTCTTCAGCTCGTTCACCAGGTAGCGGTTCACCTGCAGGAAGTCACCGGACAGGGTCTCGCGCTTGAACAGGTTGGACACCTGCGGTTCCACACACTCGTAGCAGCCGGCGATGGACGCGATGGTCGCGGTCGGGGCAATCGCGATCATCAGCGAGTTGCGCAGGCCGTGTTCCTTGATGCGCTCACGCAGGGCATCCCAGCGTGCGGCATCTTCCGGCACCACGTTCCAGGCATCGAACTGCAGCTCGCCGCTGGCCGCACGGGTGTCGGCGAAGGACGGATGCTTGCCACGTTCCTGGGCCAGTTCCACCGAGGTTTCCAGCGCGTGGAAGTAGATGGTCTCGGCAATCTTCTTCGACAGCGCGCGGGCTTCGGCGCCATCGAACGGCAGGCGCTTGCGGAAGAACACGTCCTGCAGGCCCATGCAGCCCAGGCCGACCGGACGCCAGCGCAGGTTGCCGCGACGTGCCGATTCGATCGGGTAGAAGTTCAGGTCGATCACGCGGTCCAGCTGGCGCACGGCCAGGCGCACGGTGTCGGCCAGCTTGTCGAAATCGAACTCGCCGTTGCCGTCGAAGTGATTGCCCAGGTTGATCGAACCCAGGTTGCACACCGCGGTCTCTTCAGCCGAGGTGACTTCCAGGATTTCGGTGCACAGGTTGGACAGGTGGATCACGTTGCCAGCGCGCAGGGTCTGGTTGCTGGCGCGGTTGCACTTGTCCTTGAAGGTCATCCAGCCGTTGCCGGTCTCGGCCAGGGTGCGCATCATCCGCGAGTACAGCTTGCGTGCGGAGATGGTGCGGTTGGCCTTGCCCTGTGCTTCGGCCTGCAGGTAGGCGGCCTCGAAGGCTTCGCCGAACAGGTCGGTGAACTCGGGCACCACGCGCGGATCGAACAGCGACCATTCCTGGTCCGATTCGACACGCTTCATGAACAGGTCCGGGATCCAGTTGGCCAGGTTCAGGTTGTGCGCACGGCGCGATTCGTCGCCGGTGTTGTCACGCAGCTCGAGGAAGTCCTCGATGTCGGCGTGCCAGGTTTCCAGGTACACACAGGCCGCGCCCTTGCGCTTGCCGCCCTGGTTCACCGCAGCCACCGACGAATCCATGGTCTTCAGCCACGGCACGATGCCATTGGAATGGCCGTTGGTCGACTTGATCAGCGAGCCACGCGAACGCACGCGGGTGTAGCTGACGCCGATGCCGCCGGAGAACTTGGACAGCTGGGCGATGTCGCCGTACTTGGAATAGATCGATTCCAGCGAATCCTGCGGCGAGTCCAGCAGGAAGCACGAGGACAGCTGCTCGTGGGTGGTGCCGGAGTTGAACAGCGTCGGGCTGGACGGCAGGTAGTCCAGGTTGCCCATGCGCTTGTACAGCGCCAGGGTTTCCGGCACGTCTTCGCTCAGCGCGCTGGCGATGCGCAGGAAGAACTGCTGCGGGGTCTCGATCACCTTGCGGGTGTGCGGATGGCGCAGCAGGTAGCGGTCGTACAGGGTACGCAGGCCGAAGTAATCGAAGTTCAGGTCCAGCGAGATGTCGATGGCATCGTTGAGCTTGCGTGCGTTGGTCTGCACGAAGTTCAGCAGGCGGTCGTTGATCAGGCCCACTTCGTGGCCACGACCCACCGACTGCGAGAACGCGTGGATTTCCTGGTTGGACACTTCCTTGGCGATGAAGTTGGCCAGCAGGCGCGCGGCCAGGCGGCCGTACTCGGGTTCTTCGCCGATCAGCAGCGCCGCGGTGCGGATGGACAGTTCGTCCAGCTCCTGGGTGGTGGCGCCGTTGTACAGGCCGGAAATGGTGCGGGTGGCCACGCGCATCGGATCGACGGCGTGCAGGCCTTCAGAGGAACGCTGCACCGCGCGGACGATCTTGTTCAGATCCACCAGTTCGGTCGTGCCATTGCGCTTGGTCACACTCATCGCGTTGGACGTCGGCGGCGACGTCAACAGGAATTCGCTTTCCTTCTCGATGGTGGCGCTGGTCTCGGTGGTCACGGCGTGTGTCCTCTTGGCGTGATGGATGGTGGCTCGGTGCATCGGATGACGCGGCCCGGGACGTGACACCCCAGGGTGGCAGACCGGTGTCGCAGGAATTGAGACCTGCGCCTGTGGCTGCTGCTGGCAGTGCTGACCGGTGCCGCTGCGGGCATGGAGGGCGTATCACCGGAGGCTCCGGCGATCCCTTCCATGGACCCGGCGGCTTGGGGTCCCCACAACCGACAGCCACAAGATAGTGGGGGTAGTGGGGTCCGTCAACGCCAAATGTAGTGAAATTCGGCAATCCCTTGCGCCGCAAGGATCGTGCCATCGGCGCCCGGTTTGGACGCTTTGGACCTGCTGGATCGGGCTGCGCAGTCAAGCCCGAAAAGCGTCGTGGTGGCGGTAATCAGCGCCCCACCAGCGGAACAATGACAGCTTCACATGACAGGGCCATGCAGGCGAGGGACAAGTCTGTGGATAGGTGGTGGGCAGCCAGTGGGCAGCCGGTGGACGGGCAGCACCGGGTAGTGCCGGCCGCTGGCCGGCAGCCCAAGGGCCTGGATGCATCGAGCGGATGCCGGCCAGCGGCCGGCACTACCCCTCACGCCCGGTGCGGGGTGCCCAGGTACTCGGCGCTCTGCATTTCGATCAGGCGCGAGGCCGTGCGCTCGAACGCGCCCTGCAGGCGTGTACCGGTGTACAGCTCTACCGGCGAGGTGCTGGCGGTGCAGACCAGGTTGACGTGGCGGTCGTACAGTTCGTCGATCAGGTTGACGAAGCGGCGCGCGGCATCCTCATTCAGGCGGTCGAAGGCCGGAATGCCGCCCAGCAGCACGGTGTTGAACTCGTGCGCGATCTCGATGTAATCCGACGGCCCACGCGGGCCTTCACACAGGGCGGCGAAGTCGAACCAGGCAATGCTCTTGCCACGCGCGCGCACCGGGATCTTGCGGCTCTCGATCTCGATGTTGCCGGCCTTGGCCGGTTGGCCGCCGCTCAGTTCGCCCCAGCGCGTGGCCAGCCAGGCGTCGCTGTCGGCGGCCAGCGGCGCGCGGTACACCGGCGAACGGGTCAGCGCGCGCATCCGGTAGTCCTCGGTGCCCTCGGCGTACAGCTCCACGCAGTAGCGCTGCAGCAGGCCGATGGCCGGCAGGAAGCTCTCGCGCTGCAGGCCGTTGAGGTACAGATTTTCCACCGCCGTGTTGGAAGTGGTGACCAGGGTCACGCCCTCGGCGAACATCCGCTCCAGCAGGCGCGCCAACAGCATGGCATCACCGATGTCGGTGACGAAGAACTCGTCCAGCACCAGCACGCGCAGGTTGCTGCGCCATTCCTGGGCGATCTTCGCCAGCGGGTCGCTCTGGCCCTGGTGCTCGCGCAGGCGCTCGTGGACGCTGCGCATGAAGCGATGGAAGTGGGTGCGGTACTTCTGCTTGATCGGCAGGCCGTCGTAGAACAGGTCGACCAGGAAGGTCTTGCCGCGGCCGACGCCGCCCCAGAAGTACAGGCCCTTGACCGGCTCGGGTTTCTTCCAGAACGAGGACAGGCGGTCCAGCCAGCCGTCCTCGGCGCTGTCCACCAGGGCCAGGTGGATCCGGTCCAGCTCGGCCAGGGCCGCATGCTGGGCCGGGTCGTTCTGCCAATCGCCGCGTTCCACCCCGACCGCGTAGCGCTGCGTCGGGGTCAGTTCCACCTCGCTCATGCCGCCGTGCCCAGCCAATGCTTGACGCCGTGGGTGAGCGCGCCGCGCAGGTCGATCAGCTTGCGGTGGAAGAAGTGGCTGGTGTCCGGCATGCGCACCAGCTCATGCGGCGCATCGAGGGTGTCCAGCCACTGGTAGACGGCCTGCGGGTCGACGATTTCATCCTGCTCGCCCTGGATCACCAGCCAGCGCGCCGGCGGCGCGATGCCGTCGAAGTCCCAACGGCCCGCCGGCGGCGCGATCGAGATCAGCGCTTCGGGCTGCAGTTCGGCAGCGGCCTTCAGCGAAACGAACGCGCCAAAGCTGAAGCCGGCCAGCCACAGGCGGTCGTCGGGACGCTGCTGGCGGACCCAGGCGGTGACGGCCTTCAGGTCCTCCTGCTCGCCCACGCCATGGTCGAATTCACCGGCAGAACCACCGACGCTGCGGAAGTTGAAGCGCACCGTGGCGATGCCCAGCTCGCGCAGGGTGGTGGCGGTCATGGTGACCACCTTGTTGTGCAGGGTGCCGCCTTCGGTGGACAGCGGATGGCAGATGACGGCCACGATCGGCTGCACCGGCACATCGGCCTTGGGCAGGTCGACGAGCACTTCCAGCGGGCCAACCGGGCCTTCCAGTGAGATGCAGGCGGTTTCGCCGGGGGCGACGGGGAACGAGGGCTTGTGCATGGCACCATGATAGCGTCCCCCGCCGCTGCCCTGTGCCCGCCCCATGCTCTACCTGTCCCTGGCCGTGATCTGCAGTGTGCTGGTTTCGGTGTTGTTGAAGGTGGCCGGACGCCGCCAGCTGGATGTTGCGCAGATGGTGACCTGGAACTATCTGGTCGCCGCGACGATGACGGCAGTGGTGCTGCAGCCGCCGCTGGATGCCTTGCGCGCACCGCATGCACCGTGGGTGTCACTGCTGGCGCTGGCGGTGGTGCTGCCCTCGATCTTCCTGGTGCTGGGTCGCGCGGTAGCGGTGGCCGGCATCGTCCGCAGTGATGTGGCGCAGCGGTTGTCGCTGCTGCTGTCGCTGGCAGCGGCATTCCTGTTCTTCGGGCAGACCGCCACGCCGTGGAAGCTGGCCGGGCTTGGCCTGGGCCTGCTGGCGATGGTGGCCATCAGCCTGCGTCCACGCGGCCCTGCAGTGGCCGCTTCCGCCGGTGGCTGGGGCTGGTTGCTGGGCGTGTGGGCCGGGTTCGCAGTGGTGGATGTGCTGCTGAAGCAGGTGGCGCTGTCCGGCACGCCGTCGATGGCGGCGGTGCTGGCCAGTTTCAGCGTGGCCTTCGTACTGATGCTGGTGCTGCAGCTGTGGCGGCATTTCAGTGGGCGCAGCCGTCTGGCCTGGCGCAACCTCGGTGCCGGCGCGCTGCTGGGCCTGCTCAACGGCGGCAATATCCTGTTCTACGTACATGCGCACCAGTCGATGCCGGAAAGCCCGGCCACCGTGTTCGCCGGCATGAACATCGGCGTGGTGGTGCTGGGTGCGCTGGTGGGCGTGTTCGCCTTCGGCGAGGCGACCACGCGCTGGAACCGCGCCGGCCTGGCGCTGGCGGTGCTGGCGATTGGTTTGATCGCCTGGGGGTAAGTGATGCCTGGGATCAGAGCCCATTCCGTGGGAATGGGATCCGACCCCGGCGCCAGGTTATCTGTCGAAGCCCAGCAGCAGCGGGTCGTGGTCGGAGCTGCGCCATGGGCCCTGCACGTTGCGGCCCTGGTAGCCGCTGGCGTCCTGCTCGTCAGCGTTGCTGTGCCACTCGGCAGCGCCACGCAGGCGCTTGGCCATCGTCGGGCTGAGCAGCGCGTGATCGAGGCGACCGGTATAGCCGTTGTAGACGTAGCTGTAGGGCTGTTCGACCTTCGCTACCTTGAAGGCATCCTGCCAGCCCAGGTCGTGCAGGGTGCGGATCGGATCTTCCATGGCGTAGGCGTTGAAGTCGCCCATCAGCACCACGTCCGTCACCTTCAGGCGCGCGGCTTCGGCCTGCACCCAGGTGTTGAGCTGCCTGGCCGATTCCACACGCGTGGCGTTCCAGCAGCCCTGCCCGTCATTGCGGTCGGCGTCGGCGCCGCTGGCCTCGCGGCAGCCCTTGGACTTGAAATGGTTGGCGACCACCATGAATGGTGCGCCCTTGCCCTGGAACGCCTGTGCCAGCGGCGCGCGGCTGTGTTCGACGAAGGGGCCGTCGAGCTTGGTCAGCGGCTTGCCGAGCGGTTTGAATTCGCTCCTGCGGTAGATGATGCCGACGCGGATCGGATTGCTGCCGGGGCCTTCACCGGCATCGACGAACGCCCACTGCTTGTCGGCCGCGAGACCGGCGTTGAGTGCGTTGACCAGTTCAGCGATGGCCGACTGCGGGCCGTAGCCGTCGTTCTCCAGTTCCATCAGCGCGGCGATATCGGCGCCCAGCGCGTTGACGGTAGCGACCAGCTTGCCGACCTGCGCCTTGTGCTCGTCCAGCGTGCGCGCGCCGCGCAGGGTCGGGAATCCGCCGCCCTGGCCGTCACCATTGAAGAAGTTCTCCAGGTTGAAGGCGGCGATATGCAGGCTGCCGGGCACGCTCGGCACGGCCGGCCGCTGCAGTTCCGGCAGCTTCAACGTGCCGTCGACCTGCAGGCTGGGGCGGCCCTGCGCATCGACGCGCACGGTGCCTTCCACGTTGCGCAGCTGCATGCCGGTACGCAGCACCGGGTTGCCCGGCAGATAGGCGACGCTGGCCGGGTCACGTGCATCGCTCCCGTCGTCCAGCACCAAGCGGCGCCGCTGGTTGTCGACCATCACCTGTTCGATACCGGCACTGCCGGGCACGGCTACTTCGGTCGGCTGCCAGAGGCGGCCATCGAAGGCGACGGTGAGCTGGCCGAAGCGTTCCAGGCCATCGGTGCCGGCCAGGGTGAGCGGCGCGGCGATGCGCACGTGCTGGCCCTCCAGTGCACGCCAGTCGGCCGGCGCGGCGGCCAGGGTGACGGTGGCCGGGCTGCGCGGCGCGGGCGCCGGGGTCGGCGCAACCTGCGGCTGGGCCTGGGCGAAAGCGGATGCCGGCAGCAGCAGGGACAGGGCAAGGGCGAGGGAACGGCGACGCATCGACAGACGACTCCACGGAAGAGGCGCACAGACTAACCCTGAAATGCGAAACCCCGCCTGCGCAGCGGGGTTTCGGCCTTGGTGGGCAAAGGGAGTGCCGGCCGCTGGCCGGCAACCTCATGACCTTTGTGCGATACGTGGTTGCCGGCCACCTGAGCGGGCACGCGTATCCGCAGTAGATCCACGCCATGCGTGGATGCGGCCGCGCGCTATTTCAGATTGCCCAGCATCCAGTCCACGGTGGCGTGGATCTGCTCCTCGGTGAGCGCCGGGTTGCCGCCCTTGGGCGGCATGATGCCGCCGTCAGGGCCGGTGTAGCCCTCGATGGCGTGCTTGTAGAGAGTGTCCTTGCCCTGCGCCAGGCGCTTGTCCCAGTGCGAGTGGTCCAGCGTCGGCGCCATGCCCACGCCAGTGGTGTGGCAGGCGGTGCACAGGTTGTCGAAGATCACCTTGCCGTCCTTGGTACCGCCGTAGGCCACCTGCGAGGCGGCCTTGGCCAGCGCGGCGGCATGCGCTGCAGCCTGCGCGGCCGCGCCGGTGCTGCCGGCGTACACCGCGCCGGTGGGCGAAATGCGCTGTTCGGTGCGTTTGGCGGCGGTAGGTGACACCTCGGGCGGAATCCGGGTGTGGATGAACGCGGCCAGGAGGATCAGACCGAGGGTGATGGCCATCAACAGCGCGATCACCATGGAGAAGCGTTTCAGGAACTCCAGATCGTAATTCCGCACTCTTCGTTACCCCTGGCTGATAGTCGTTGGACCACGGCTGAGCGACTGCGTGATGGGCCGAGTATAGAACGCACGCCGCGCCCGACAACAGGCGTCAGGGCTGGTGCGGCGCAGCATGCGGCCGTGGCCGCATGCGGGTAGCGCCCGGCGAGCGCGCAGCGCGGCAGAAGCCGCCCGGCACCCGCAATGGCGACATCACCCTGCGCCAACAGCCCGCAGGCAGAAACTGCAGATGGCCTCGACCAGCGCGTCCTCGTCGCGGTGCGCTTCGCGGCTGGGCGCGGTGGGGCCGACCATCGCTTCGGTGAAGGCACCCACCAGGCAAGCGGCGGCAGCGTGCGCGTCCTGCGCCGGCAGTTCACCGGCCGCCACACCCTCTTCCACCAGGCGCAGGAACACGTCGCCGAAGGCTCGGCGGCCGCGCATGCGCTCGGCTTCCACGTCCGGGTCCACCGGCTCGACGATGAAGGCGTGGGCCAGACCCGGACCGGCAAGGGCGCGGCGGACAAAGGCGGTGATGGCCTGCCGCAGGCGCACGCTGGCCGGCTCCGGCGCACTGGCAATGCGCTCCATGATCGCCACCTCGTGGGCCACGGCGGCGTTGAGCACTTCCACGAACAGCTCGGCCTTGGACGGGAAGTGGCGGTAGATCAAGCCGGTGGAGACCCCAGCCTGGGTTGCCACGGCCGTTACCGGCGCGTTGCGCCAGCCGCCGGTGGCGACCAGTTCGCGGGTGGCCAGCAGGATCCGTTCACGGGCCCCGGCCAGGCGTTCTTCCATCAATGCTGAGCGTTTATAGGCCATGTTCTGAGTCTGGTTTCAATTTTTGAATTTGTATTCACTTCTTACCCGAACCCCGCTACGCTGGGGTCCAATCGCCCGCGCGGGCTGCTGCTGTGAACAGCTGCCCGCTTCCCCCTTCCGGGTGCGTCCATTCCCCACCTTCCCTCGTGGAGCCATCGCAATGCACGTGCCATCCCTGAACTTCGACCTCGGCGAAGATATCGACCTGCTGCGCCAGAGCGTGGCCCATTTTGCCGCTGCCGAGATCGCGCCGCTCGCGGCCGAGACCGATGCGACCAACCAGTTCCCGTTGGCACTATGGCCCAAGCTGGGCGAGCAGGGCCTGCTGGGCCTGACCGTGGAAGAAGAATACGGCGGCACCGGCATGGGCTACCTGGCCCATGTGGTGGCGATGGAAGAAGTCTCGCGTGCTTCCGGTGGCATCGGCCTGTCCTACGGCGCGCACTCGAACCTGTGCGTGAACCAGCTGCGCAAGAACGGCACCGAGGCGCAGAAGCAGCGCTTCCTGCCGGACCTGTGCAGCGGCGCCAAGATCGGTGCGCTGGCGATGAGCGAACCGGGTGCGGGTTCGGACGTGGTGTCGATGAAGCTGCGCGCAGACAAGCGCGGCGACCGCTACGTGCTCAACGGCAACAAGATGTGGATCACCAACGGCCCCGACGCCGACGTGCTGGTGGTGTACGCCAAGACCGACGTCGAGGCCGGTGCCAAGGGCATCACCGCCTTCCTGGTCGAAAAGGGCATGAAGGGTTTCTCCACCGCGCAGAAGCTGGACAAGCTGGGCATGCGCTCCTCGCCCACCTGCGAACTGGTGTTCCAGGACTGCGAGATTCCGGAAGAGAACGTGCTGGGCGCGGTCGGTGGCGGCGTGCGCGTGCTGATGTCCGGCCTGGACTACGAGCGCGTGGTGCTGTCCGGCGGCCCGCTGGGCCTGATGGCTGCAGCGATGGACGTGGTGATGCCGTACGTGCACGAACGCCACCAGTTCGGTGAGCCGATCGGCAGCTTCCAGCTGATCCAGGCCAAGATCGCCGACATGTACGTGGGCCTGGGCGCCTGCCGCGCCTATGTGTATGCCGTAGCACGCGCCTGTGACCAGGGCCGCACCACCCGCCAGGATGCGGCCGGCGCGATCCTGTACGCCGCCGAGAAGGCGACCTGGCTGACCGGCCAGGCGATCCAGATCCTCGGCGGCAACGGTTACATCAACGAATACCCGACCGGCCGCTTGTGGCGCGACGCCAAGCTGTATGAAATCGGCGCCGGCACTTCGGAGATCCGCCGCATGCTGATCGGCCGCGAACTGTTCCAGCGCACCCTGTAAGGCACCCCATGAGCATCCTAGGCAGCCAGCTGCAACCGGGCAGCGATACGTTTGAAAGCAACCGCGCGGCGATGCAGGCAGTAGTCGACGACCTGCACGCCACCCTCGCCCGCACCGCCCTTGGCGGCAGCGAAGCGGCGCGCGCCAAGCACACCGCACGCGGCAAGCTGCTGGTGCGCGACCGCATCGATGCCCTGCTCGATCCGGGCAGCGCCTTCCTGGAAATCGCGCCGCTGGCCGCGCACGGCATGTATGACGATGCCGTGCCCGCCGCTGGCGTGGTTGCCGGCATCGGCCGCGTGAGTGGCGTGGAGTGCGTGATCGTGGCCAACGATGCCACGGTCAAGGGCGGCACCTACTACCCGGTGACGGTGAAGAAGCATCTGCGCGCGCAGGAGATCGCCGAGCAGAACCACCTGCCGTGCATCTACCTGGTCGATTCCGGTGGCGCCTTCCTGCCGCTGCAGGATGAAGTGTTCCCCGACCGCGATCATTTCGGCCGCATCTTCTACAACCAGGCCAACCTGTCGGCGCAGGGCATTCCGCAGATCGCCTGCGTGATGGGCAGCTGCACCGCCGGTGGCGCCTATGTGCCGGCGATGAGCGACGAGACGGTGATCGTGCGCGAGCAGGGCACGATCTTCCTCGGTGGCCCGCCGCTGGTGAAGGCGGCTACCGGTGAAGTGGTGACGGCCGAAGAGCTGGGCGGTGCCGACGTGCACACGCGTATTTCCGGCGTGGCCGACCACATGGCCGACAACGACCTGCAGGCACTGGCACGGGTACGCGCGATCATCGCCCAGCTCAACTGGCGCAAGCCCGAAGCAGCGATGGCGCTGCAGCCGGTGGAAGAACCGCTGCTGCCGGCGCACGAACTGTACGGGGTGATCCCGGCAGATACGCGCAAGCCCTACGACGTGCGCGAGGTTATCGCGCGGCTGGTCGATGGTTCGCGTTTCGACGAGTTCAAGCCGCGCTATGGCGCCACGCTGGTGACCGGCTTCGCCCATCTGCATGGCTATCCGATCGGCATCATCGCCAACAACGGCATCCTGTTCTCCGAGTCCGCACTGAAGGGCGCGCACTTCATCGAGCTGTGCACCCAGCGCAACATTCCGCTGCTGTTCCTGCAGAACATCACCGGCTTCATGGTCGGTCGCAAGTACGAACAGGGCGGCATCGCCAAGGACGGCGCCAAGCTGGTGATGGCGGTGGCCTGCGCCAAGGTGCCCAAGTTCACCGTGGTGATCGGCGGCTCGTTCGGTGCCGGTAACTACGGCATGTGCGGCCGCGCGTACTCGCCCAACTTCCTGTGGATGTGGCCGAACGCACGCATCGGCGTGATGGGCGGCGAACAGGCGGCCAGCGTGCTGGCCACGGTCAAGCGTGATGGCATCGAAGCCAAGGGCGGGCAGTGGCCGGGCGAAGAAGAGGATGCATTCAAGGCACCGATCCGCGACCAGTTCGAACAGCAGGGCCACCCGTATTACGCCAGTGCGCGGCTGTGGGACGACGGTGTGATCGATCCGGTCGATACCCGCCGGGTACTGGCCCTGGCCCTGTCGGCCAGCCTCAACGCTCCCCCGCAGCAGACGCGCTTCGGCGTGTTCCGCATGTGACCTGTGCCATGACCGAGTCTGTTGCCATGTTCAGCAAAGTCCTGATCGCCAACCGCGGTGAGATCGCCTGCCGCGTCATCGCCACCTGCCGTCGCCTCGGCATCGCCACCGTGGCGGTGTATTCCGATGCGGACCGCAATGCACGCCATGTGCGCCTGGCCGACGAAGCCATCCACATCGGCCCGGCTGCCGCGCGCGAGAGCTACCTGCGCAGCGATGCGATCCTCGATGCCGCACGCCGCACCGGCGCGCAGGCCATCCATCCCGGCTACGGCTTCCTGTCCGAGAACGCCGACTTCGCCGACGCCTGCGTCGCAGCGGGGATCACCTTCATCGGTCCGCCCGCCAGTGCGATCCGCGCGATGGGCGACAAGAGCGCGGCCAAGGCCTTGATGGCCAAGGCCGGCGTGCCACTGACGCCGGGCTACCACGGTGACCAGCAGGCGCCGGAGTTCCTGCGCACCCAGGCCGATGGCATCGGCTACCCGGTGCTGATCAAGGCCAGCGCTGGCGGCGGCGGCAAGGGCATGCGCAAGGTCGAGCGCAGCGAGGACTTCGTCGACGCGCTGGCCAGCTGCCAGCGCGAGGCCGCCTCGGCGTTCGGCAACGACCACGTGCTGGTCGAGAAGTATGTCGAGCGCCCGCGCCATATCGAGATCCAGGTGTTCGGCGGTGGTCATGGCGAGGCGGTGTATCTGTTTGAGCGCGACTGCTCGGTGCAGCGCCGCCACCAGAAGGTGCTGGAAGAAGCGCCGGCCCCGGGCATGAGTGCCGACCGCCGCGCCGCGATGGGCAAGGCCGCCGTCGATGCCGCGCGCGCGGTGGGCTACATCGGTGCGGGCACGGTGGAGTTCATCGCCGGCCCGGACGGCGATTTCTACTTCATGGAAATGAACACCCGCCTGCAGGTCGAACACCCGGTCACCGAATTCATCACCGGCACCGACCTGGTGGAATGGCAGCTGCGCGTGGCCGCCGGCCAGCCGCTGCCCAAGCGCCAGGACGAACTGACCATCCACGGCCATGCCCTCGAAGCGCGCTTGTACGCCGAAGATGCCGACCGTGGCTTCCTGCCGTCCACCGGCACCCTGCGCCGCCTGCGCCTGCCGACCCCGTCGGCGAACGTGCGGGTGGACACCGGTGTGGAGGAAGGCGACAGCATCACCCCGTACTACGACCCGATGATCGCCAAGCTGATCGTCTGGGACGTGGACCGCGACGCCGCGCTGCGGCGCATGAGCCAGGCCCTGGCCGACTGCCAGGTGGTGGGCGTGACCACCAATGCCGGCTTCCTGCGCCGCCTGCTGCACACCGATTCGTTCGCCAACGCAAAGCTGGATACCGCGCTGATCGAGCGTGAGCAGGCCGCACTGGCGGTGACCGGTGACGGTGAGCAGGCGCTGTGGGAACTGGCAGCGATCGCCGCGGTAGCAAGCACACCGGCCGCTGCCGCCGATGTGCGCGACCCGCATTCGCCGTGGCAGGCACAGGATGGCTGGCGGTTGGGTGCGCCTGCCGCGCGCGTGGTGCCGCTGCAGCAAGGAGAGCGGGCGCACACGCTGAAGGTGTGGGTCACGGCCGATGGCTGGCGTGTGCAGTGCGATGACGCCGCACCGAAGCAGGTCGTCGGCCGTGCCGATGGCCACACCTTGTCGGTGCAGCTGGACGAGCGTCGCTGGCGTTTGCAGCTGCAGCGCGATGGCGATCAGCTGTACCTGTTCGGCGACGATGGCCAGCACCGCTTCACCCTGCACGATCCGGTGGGCGAATCTGAACAGGCCAGCGCCGACGCCGGCAGCCTGCTGGCACCGATGCCCGGCAGGATCGTGGCAACGCTGGTGGCGGCAGGCACGCAGGTGAAGCGCGGCACGCCGCTGGTGGTGCTGGAAGCGATGAAGATGGAGCACACCCTGCAGGCACCGGCCGATGGCACGGTGAAGGGTTATCGTGCCAAGGCCGGTGACCAGGTGGGTGATGGTGCGGTGCTGGTGGATTTCGAAGCGGTGTGATGAATGGTGAGCCGGGCGCAGCCCGGCTCACAAATCGTTGGGCGTCTTGCGCCTGCGGACCACAGACTGCCTTGCAGGGCGTCGCTTCGCGGACAACCTTCAACGCGCTGTCGTCGCGGCACATACAGTGCCTTGATCATTTCAGCACGTCGCCGCCTGCTGATAGTCTTCGTTTGCCGCTCTGCGGCGCATCCATCACTTCGGCTATCACAGGAGTCACCATGTACCGAAAGCCCCCGCTGTCCACCGACAACGCCGTACGCCTGCTCGATCTGCTGTGCGACGATGACGCGTTCCGCAACGAATTCTCCGTTGATCCCAGTGCAGCGTTGGTTCGACATGGCCTGCAGCCGATGGCGGGTGGCAGCCCGTGTGCAATCCATGGCGTGCTGGCCAGCAAGGAAGAGTTTTCCGCCGTCCGTTCCCAGCTGGTGGCATCGCTGATCTGCGGCGGCCCCTTCAATGTCCCCTTCATGTTCGAGTCGGAGCAGCTGGGTACGGTGCTGTCGCCGGCGGTGATGAAGCACGCGGCCTGACCCGGCTTCCGCAGTTCTGGCGGCTTACTCCCGCCAGACCTGCTGCAGCGGGTCGAATTCACTGGTGACCTGGGCGGCCGCGCGCCACCCCAGGCCACATATCATCACCGGGCTGGCGTCGATGCCATCCAGCCCCAGCGCCTTCTCCACGTTGATTTCGTTGATCGCCGCAGTCACGTACGCGGCCAGCCCAAGTTCGGTGGCTGACAGCATCCACTGTTGCGAAAGGTGCCCCGCATCAAGCAGCACGGCCCTGTAGGCCTTTGGATGGCTGCGGTATTTCCAGAAGCTGCGTGGGAAGCGTGCCACCTGGATGATGTGCAGCGGAGCGTCGGCGAACCAGTCCTGCCCGGAAACAAAACCCAGCACCATGCTGCGCAGGTCATCGGTGGCGACGGCGACCGATCGCAATGCGTGTTCCATCGGATGGTAGTGATAGACGCCTGGCGCAAGACCGTCGACAGCCAGGGCGACCACATAGGTTTCCAACGGATGCAGGCCGCCGCCGGAAGGAATGTTCTTCTTCAGGAATTCCATGCCGTCCCCCGGCCGCAGAGCAGCGTGTGCCTGCACGGTCCGCTTGAGCACCTGCGCCACCAGCGGAAGCGCCAGCGCACGCTGCGCATCGAAGTTGCGGCAGGTTGCACGCTTTCGCAGCAGCTGGTCACGCGCATCGTCAGGCGTATCGGGTAACACCAAGGGATCGGTATCGGGCGCGTCCACTGCGACGGGCGGCGCACCGAACCTGGCATGCAGATCCTGCGCCGTGACCAGCTTGTGTTCACGCATCTCACGCGCGCTGTTGATATCTCCCCAGCGACCCATCCGGTGCTGTAGCGCCGACAGAGGCCACCAGTTGGCGTCGCGCACGCGCTGGTCGCGGTCCCGATGCGCCGCCCCACCAGGCGCCTGACTGATCACCAGACCAACCTCCAGCAGCCTTGCCAGCACGGCGCCTTCGATGCCGACCTGTGCAGGCTCCACCCAGCGATCCGACGCGATGCGGCCCAGCACGTCGACTTCCTCGATGCTCACCTCCACGGGTGCCTCCAGGTGGGCAGCAAGGGCCTGCCAATGCATGCGCGTGGCCAGGCCCGCCTGGCCCTGCAGCAGCAGGGAGAGGTCCAGCGAGACTTCGCTGCGGGGTTCGAACATCACGATCGCGCAACGTCGGATCTGCATCATTGGTCTTCCACCAGTTGAACCCATAGTATGCGGGTTGCCCACACCCGCCGCGGTACTGCGGCCGTGTTCGTGTGCAATGCACACGTCGCCCTAAATGCCGAGCGCTGGTGGCCGATACCGTAGGTTCTACTCTGGATGATCGACATGGCTACCGACCCCCGCCTTTCCGCTGAAGACGCCGGCGTACTGCTGGACAACCTCATCAACGATGCCGCGTTCCGCGAACGATTCGCCGAATCACCGGCTCAGGCCCTCTCCAGCATCGGCCTGGACGCCGCCTTGGGTGAGAAGGACTGCATGAAGATCGACTCGCTCGCCTCGGTGGAAGAACTCACCCGCGTTCGTGACGGCCTGCAGAAGCACCTGGCCAGCTCGCTGACCGCAATGAATGTGGTGTTCTGCTTCGAAGCCGGCAAAGTCGACGAGCGCATCGGCGGCTGATTACTGCCTCAGGGCGCGCCGACCGCTTTGGACGGTGCGGCCCAGGTCGATACATCGTGCACGTTCAGCGGCTGCCAGACCTGCATCGCCGTGACCTCAGCAATGGCCTGACCACGGTGACGGGCCAGCCATTCCTGCTCGCGGCGCACGCCGGCCTCATCGCGCTGCGCACGTAACGCATGCAGCAGCACCACGTGTGCCTGCACCGGTTCACTGCCATCGAGCATCGGCTCGATCAGCGCGCGCGCGGCGTCCGGCCGTTGCCCCTGCAGTTCGCCCATCGCAGCAACCACGCGCATCCATTTAGCGACCATCGGGCTGCGCTGTGCGCGCAGCAGCGCCTCGTTGGCATGCAGCCAGCCTTCGGCGACATCGGTCTGTCCCTGCCGCTGGGCCAGATAGACAAGGGCCAGCCACTGCAGGCTGCGGGCCTGCTGCATGGGATCGTCGCGATCTTCCAGCAGCGGCTGCAGCTGCGCTGCGATGGCCTGCAGCTCGGCTTTGTCGCCCGCCGCGCACAACGTGGTTACGCTGGCGTGCTGCAATCGCTGCTGCACCTGCATGTCCGCAAGCTCAGGTGCCGGTGCGTCCTCGCGCAAGGCCGCCTGCATCGACGCGCAATCACCCTGGTCAGCGGCCAGCAGCAGCTGTGCACGCAGTCGCATACGCTGCGCCAGCGCATCACCGGTGCGCAGCTTCACCAGCAGCTGTCCGGCCTGCACATAACGGCGCTGCGCCACCAACACATCGACCCCGGTGTCATCGGGATCATCGCGGCCGCGCAGCCCCTGTGCCTGCACCAGCGTTTCGGCGGCGAGCTGCGGTTGGTTGTGCGCGATCTGGATGCGTGCCAGCTGCACCATCGGATACAGCCGCAGCGGATCCTGCGGTACGGACGCCGCATGGGCGTAGGATTCGGCTTCGCTGAAACGATTGTCCTGCAGCAGCAGCCAGGTCGTGTTGGACAACCCGGCGAAGGAGTCGGGATAGACCTTGGCCAGCGTCCGCCACTGCTCCAGGGCCCAGCCGCCCGGTTCCAGCTCCGCCTGCCAGGCCTTCAGGTACAGGCGCTCGCGCGGTGGCAGGCGTTCCTGCTGGGCGAGCGCGTGCTGCATCGCCTCGCGGGCCTGCCGCCCTTCTTCGGTGCGGGCCAGCAGCTTGGCCACGCCCATGTAGGCCAGCGCAAAACCGGGGTCGATGTCGATCGCCGCCTGGTAGAGATTGCGTGCTTCCTCGAAGCGGCGCTGGCCCAGGGCATTCTCGGCCAGGGCATAGGCGCGCAGGGCGCGCAGGTCGCGGGTGGAAGCCTTCGGCAGCGGCAGGGACTGTTCCAGGCTGGCCACCGATTCGCCAAGACCGCGGCGCAGACGACCGACGACATCGTCCACCGCGAACATCATCTGGTCAGGGCCGTCGGCGGCGACGGTGAAGCTGCGCACCACCTGCCCGCTGCCGGGCGCCACCACATCGATTCCCAGCTGATAGCCCCCTGCCTTGGGGCGTACGGTCGGCAGCAGGACCGCTCGCGCACCTTCGCGCATGGCCACATCGATGGCTGCACCGCGGTTCAAGCGCGTATCGCCGGACAAGCGCGCCATTTCCAGGCTTTCGCGGATCTTGCCCTCGGACAGCACATTCACGTAGCGCGACTGTTCCAGCGCGATCAGGATCGCGTGGCGTGTCGATTCATCGAACACCGGCTCGCCGGTGAAATTCTCAAGGTCGGCCAGCACCACCCAATCGCGTTCTGAGAATGCGATGGCCGGCTCCGGGCGCAACAGAAACCAACCACCCACCACGACAGACGCCAGGATCAGGCTTTCCGCCAGCAACACCACCGGCTGTCGCCACAACGGCAGATCACGCCGCGCCTTGGCGTTGCCGCGCGGCAGTCGCAGCGGAGCAAAGCCGATCTCGCCAACTTCAATCACTTCCTGGACGGTCGGCATGCCCTTGAACCGCCAACGCCCGTGCGACTTCCACAGCAGGCGTTCGCCACGCTCGCCCAAGGCATCGGTGGCACGTCGGGTCAGCGACTCGGCAACGGCGGACATCAGGATCTGGCCAGGACGCGCCAGGGTCATCAGGCGCGCGGCCATCGGCTTGGCCAGGCCTTCGACTTCCATCGACTTGGCGCCGACCTTGACCGCTTCGGGACTGTTTTCCCAGGTCAGCACATCACCCACATGCAGGCCCGCCCGTGCACGCAGTTCAACCCTGCGCTGTTCGCCAAGTGCCTGCAGGTCGCGTTGGTAATCCAGTGCAAACCCGAGTGCATCCACCGGGCGTTCGAACAGCAGGAACAGACCATCCGAACGGTCGATCAGCTGTCCGTTCCAGCGATGCTGCAGCACCAGCACCAGACGGTCGTGTTCCTGGAACAGGGTGGCTGCGGCGGCGTCGCCGATACGCTCCACCAGCTGCAGCGAATCGCACAGATCGGTGAACAGCAGCGCCCGCAGTTGGGCGTTATGCGGGGTCGACGTTCCGTTGTCGCCATTCATCGCCTGGATCTCCGCTCATTGTCCATCTGGACCATCGGTCCACCGCAGGCAGTTGCCGCCTGCGCGCTTGGCTTGGTACAGCGCACGATCGGCGCGAGCGTACCACTCGCTCCAGTCCGCGTCAGGGGCCAGCAGGCTGGCCCCGATGCTGGCCAGACTCACGTGCGGGGTGCCATGGCTGCGTTCGAGCAGGCCGTGCACCGCACTCAGGATGAACTCGGCGGCGTGCTGCACGATCTCGACGTTGGCCCGGCGCAGGATCAGGCAGAACTCGTCGCCGCCCAAGCGACAGGCCAGGTCATGTTCACCAGCCATCGAGCGCAGGATGTTGCCCATGCTCTGCAGCACCCGATCGCCGGCCTGGTGGCCGTGGCGGTCGTTGATCTGCTTGAAGCGGTCACAGTCGATCAGCAGCAGGGCCTGTGGGGGCCCTTCTTCCTGCGTGCGGCATTCCTGCAGGTACAGGGCCAGGCCGCGGCGGTTGTGCAGGCCGGTCAGTTCGTCGGTGCGCACCAGCTCACGCGTGTGCGTCAGCTGGTGTGTGGTGATGTACAGGTTGTCCAGCGCAGCTTCCAGGTCATGGTTGCGCCGCCGCAGCTGGCTGATCAGGGCCTGCTCGTTGGTCAGCACGCGCAGGATCGTGCGTCGCAGGAAGTAGGCCACCAGGCCCGGGTCGGACTCGACCAGGCGATGGAAATCCGCCGGCCCCAGTTCCAGCACGTGGCAGTCGGCCATCACCCGCGCGCTGGCGCTGCGCAGATGGTCGCCCATCAACAGGCCGAGCTCACCGAAAAATTCATGCCGGCCGAGCGTCTTGAGCACCAGGTCCTCGCCGAAATCCAGCTCGATCAGGCCTTCGAGGATGATGTACATGCACTCGCCGCGGTGGCCGCGATGGAACAGCCACTGGCCCGCCTGCAGCCTGCAGGGCTGGGCGAACCGGGCGAACAGGGCAACCTCTTCTTCGGAGAGCAGCGCGTGCACGATCTCGGCCATCGCCACCTTGGCGATACCGGTTGTCGTGTCGATGTTCTCGGCCGCACCCCTGCCGGTCATTCCCTGCACCCGCCGCCAGCGTCCCCTGGTGAGCCGCGGAGCATATCAGTGAATCAAACTGTGCGCCGCTTCTCATTTTTGTGAAGACGCGGCACTCCGCCTCATTCACAGAGAAACGCCTCATTCACGCGTGTTGGCGGCAAAAGGAAAGCAAGCCATATCAATATCTTGGCGTGGCCGCGACGCCGATTGTCGCAGCGGCCACAGATACAACGACGCCGGCAGATCCCCCGATCTGCCGGCGTCGTCTGGCCCTTCCCTGGCCACCCTGATCGGATCCGCAGCCCCGGTAGAGCCGGCCGCTGGCCGGCTGCCACGCAGCGCCCGGAGCATCGTGTGGTTGCCGGCCAGCGGCCGGCACTACCGGATCACGCGGCGCGTTCGCTGCGCTCGCCGTGGAACTGCTCTTCCTCGGTCGAGCCGGTCAGCGCGGTGGTCGAGGACTGCCCCTGCTGGATGGCCTGGGTCACCGCATCGAAGTAGCCGGTGCCGACCTCGCGCTGGTGCTTGACCGCGGTGAAGCCGCGCTCGGCCGCTTCGAACTCGGCTTCCTGCAGTTCCACGAAGGCGCTCATCTGCCGGCGCGCATAGCCATGGGCCAGGTTGAACATGCCGTAGTTCAGCGCATGGAAACCGGCCAGGGTGATGAACTGGAACTTGTAGCCGTAGCTGCCCAGCTCCTTCTGGAACTTGGCGATGGTGGCGTCGTCCAGGTTCTTCTTCCAGTTGAAGCTGGGCGAGCAGTTGTAGGCCAGCAGCTTGCCCGGGAACTTCGCATGGATCGCCTCGGCGAATTTCCGCGCGAATTCCAGATCCGGCTTGCCGGTCTCGCACCACACCAGATCGGCATAGGGCGCGTACGCCAGGCCACGGCTGATGGCCTGGTCCAGGCCGTTGCGGGTCTTGTAGAAGCCTTCCACGGTGCGCTCGCCGGTAGCGAACGGCGTGTCGTTGCCATCGATGTCGCTGGTCAGCAGATCAGCAGCCTCGGCGTCGGTACGCGCCACCAGCAGGGTCGGCACACCCAGCACGTCGGCGGCCAGTCGCGCGGCGTTGAGCTTCTCGATCGCCTCGCGGGTCGGCACCAGCACCTTGCCGCCCATGTGCCCGCACTTCTTCACCGAAGCCAGCTGGTCTTCGAAGTGCACGCCGGCCGCACCGGCTTCGATCATCGCCTTCATCAGTTCGAAGGCGTTGAGCACGCCGCCGAAACCGGCTTCGGCGTCGGCCACGATCGGCTGCAGGAAGTCGATGTCATCCTTGCCTTCGGCATGGTGCAGCTGGTCGGCACGCAACAGCGTGTTGTTGATGCGCTTGACCACCGCCGGCACCGAATCGGCCGGATACAGCGATTGGTCCGGGTACATCTGACCGGCCAGGTTGGCATCGGCCGCCACCTGCCAACCGGACAGATAGATCGCCTTCAGCCCGGCCTTCACCTGCTGCATGGCCTGGTTGCCGGTCAGCGCGCCGAGCGCGTTGACGAAGTCGCGCTCATGCAGCGATTTCCACAGCTTTTCCGCACCCAGCCGGGCCAGCGAATGCTCGATATGGACGGTGCCACGCAGGCGCACCACGTCGGCGGCGCTGTAGTTGCGCTGGATGCCTTCCCAGCGCGGATTGGTGTCCCAGTCGTGCTGGATCTGTTCGGCAGTGGGCAGCGTGCTCATGTCTATCTCCAGTTCGGTTCGTGCGGATGCAGCGGGGAAGGAAGCGTCGAGAAAAGTGGCGTGCAGCGATCAGTCGATGCGCGCGTACGCCGGCAGGGTCAGGAAATCGGTCAGCTCGTTGCTGCGGCTCAGCTCGGCCAGCAGGGTGATGGCTTCTTCGATGCGGCCGCCACCGGGCAGCGCCGAGGTATCGCCGAGGCGCGCCGGCAGCTGCGCCAGGGTGGTATCGAGCAGCGCCAGATCAATCGCGGTGCCGTCGTCCAGCTGCTGGCCCGGCGTGTGCAGCCACTGCCACAACTGGCTGCGGCTGATTTCGGCGGTCGCTGCGTCCTCCATCAGGTGGTGGATCGGCACGCAGCCGTTGCCATCCAGCCATGCGGCCAGGTAGCGCACGCAGACTTCGACATTGCCTTCGAAGCCGGCGCGGGTGATCGTGCCCGGCGGACGCGCGATCAGTTCGTCGCGGCCCACGCGCACGTCCTGGCGCAACACGTGGTGCTGGTTGGGCGTGGGCATGTGCTCGTCGAAGATCGCCATCGCCACCGGAATCAGCGCCGGGTGCGCGACCCACGTGCCATCGTGGCCGGCGCTCACTTCGCGCAGCTTGTCGGCACGCACCCGCGCCATCGCCTGCTCGTTGGCGGCCGCATCGTTGTTGATCGGAATCTGCGCGGCCATGCCACCCATCGCATGTGCGCCGCGGCGATGGCAGGTCTGGATCAGCAGTTCCGAATAGGCCTTCAGGAACGGCTGGGTCATGGTCACCTGGCCACGCTCGGGCAGCACGCGGTCAGCGTGGCGGCGGAAGGTCTTCAGGTACGAGAAGATGTAATCCCAGCGCCCACAGTTGAGGCCGACGATGCGATCGCGCAGGGCATGCAGGATCTCGTCCATCTCGAACACTGCCGGCAGCGTTTCGATCAGCACGGTCACCTTGATCTGCCCGTGCGGCAGGCCGAGCATGCCTTCGATGTGCGACAGCGCGGTCTCCCACAGCGCCGCCTCTTCCATGCTCTGCAGCTTGGGCAGATAGAAGTACGGGCCGCGATCCCTGGACTGCAGCGCGCGCGCATTGTGGAAGGCGAACACCGCCGCATCGAACAGGCCGCCGGCGAGGAACTGGCCATCGACGCGCACATGCTTTTCGTCCAGGTGCCAGCCGCGCGGACGCACGATCAGCACCGCCTGCTCGTCGTAGGGGCGCAGCGCGTAGTGCTTGCCCGCCTTGCCGTTGGACGCCGGTGCGGTGTACTGCAGGTCGCCGCGCACCGCGGCAGCCAGCGATTGCTGACCGGCCAGCAGGTTGCGCCAGGTCGGCGAGGTCGAATCCTCGAAGTCGGCCATGAACACCTTGGCGCCGGAGTTCAGCGCGTTGATGACCATCTTCGGGTCGGTCGGCCCGGTAATCTCGACGCGGCGGTCCTGCAGCGCGGCCGGCAGCGGCGCCACGACCCAGCCACCGCTGCGGATCGCGGTGGTGTCCTGGCGGAAGTCCGGCAGGCCACCCTGGTCGAAGAACGCCTGACGCTCGCGGCGGGCCTGCAGCCGCGCCTGCCGGCCGGGTTCCACTGCCCGGTGCAGGGACACCAGCAGGGCCAGCAACGGCGCCGGCAGCACGGTGGCCTGGCCCGCCACCTGGGTCGCCAGGGCGATGCCCGGCGTGGCCTTGGCGGCGGTGGAGGGAACAGCGGAAGCGACGGCGGACATGGGAGGACTCCAGCGTGGGGGAACGACTCCACCGTGCCGCCGCAGCCCTGTATTTGGCAAAACAGTTTTTGCAATGCTTTACATAAATTGTGCTAATACTTGTGACGCCATGACCACGCGTCCCTCGCCAAGCCCCCGTTTTTCCTACAAATCCGATCGGCTGAAGCCGCTGCGCGCGTTCTGTCAGACCGTGCGTCTGGGCTCGGTCTCACGGGCGGCTGAGGCGCTTTTCGTCAGCCAACCGGCCATCAGCCTGCAGTTGCAGGCGCTGGAGCGCGAACTGGGGGTGCCGCTGTTCGAGCGCAGCGGCCGGCGCCTGGTGCCCAGCCGCGAGGGCCAGCTGCTGTATGAAATGGCACAGCCGCTGGTGGAGAGCCTGGACGGCCTGGAAGCGCGCTTCCGCGACAAGGTGCGCGGACTGGACGCGGGCGAACTGAACATCGCCGCCAACAGCTCGACCATCCTGTACCTGCTGCCGAAGATCGTCGAACGCTTCCGCCAGCATTACCCCGACGTACGCCTGACCCTGCACAACGCCATCAGCGCCGACGGCACCGACCTGCTGCGCGAGGATGCCGCCGATCTGGCGATCGGCTCGATGACCGATGTGCCGGCCGACCTCAGCTACGCCCCGGCCTACCGTTTCGAACAGGTGCTGATCGCCCCGCATGACCATCCGCTGGCCAGCGGTGGCGAGCTGGAACTGGCCGACATCGCCCGTTACCCGCTGGTGCTGCCGCCGAAGCGGCAGATCACTTACCGGCTGGTCGACCAGGTGTTCCAGCGCCACCGCATCGCCTACACGGTTGCGCTGGAAGTGGGCGGCTGGGAAGTGATCAAGCAGTACGTGGCGATGGGCATGGGCATTTCCATCGTGCCGGCGCTGTGCCTGAACGATGCCGACCACGAGCGGTTGGCCGCACGCTCGATGAAGCGTTGGTTCCCCGAACGCAGTTACGGGGTGATCGTGCGCCGCGGCAAGGCGCTGTCGGCGCAGGCGCGGGCGTTTGTCGAGCTGATCCAGCCGGAGTTGTTCAGTCCGCGCGATTACGACCAGAGCGGGCATTCGGAACGGTGAGGGGTGTTCGGCAGGGCTGCGCCCTGCACCTGCCGAAGCAACGGCAACGGCAACAGCCTGCATTCCGTGGATGGCGGGTCGGTGTGGGTGGGCAGGACACGCCGTAAACCCGTCCATGGGGGCTCGATGGCGCCATCCATGGCGCCAACGGTCCTGCCCACCCACACCGCCCCGCCTCTGACAGATTTGCGCGATCTGTCGGGGGTCGGATCCCGTTGCTGCGCAACGGGCGCTGACCCCTGCATCGTTCTGTGCTGCTGTTGGTAGGTGTCGACCTTGGTCGACACGGTAGATCCACGCCATGCGTGGATGACGTACGAATGATCTGGGCCCATTTGTGGCTGGCGATGCATAGACTGGGCGCATGTCCATCGAACTCCGCCATCTGCGTTACTTCCTCGCCGTTGCCGATACGCTGCACTTTGGCCAGGCGGCCGAGCGGTTGGGGATGTCGCAGCCGCCGCTCAGCCAGCAGATCCGGCAGCTGGAGGAGCTGATCGGTGCGCGGTTGTTCGTGCGCAGCCATCGACGTGTGCAGCTGACGGCTGCGGGGGAACTCCTGCAGGAACGTGCGCGCGGCATCGTGCAGCAGGTGGAATCGGCGGTGGATGAAGTGCAGCGCGCGCAGCGTGGCGAGCAGGGTGAGCTGCGTATCGGCCTGACCCGGGCTACGCCGTTGTCGCCACAGATTCCACGTTCGATCCTGCAGTACCGTCAGCAGTACCCGCAGGTGCGGTTGCAGCTGAGCGAGATGAATACCCTGCAACAGATCGATGCGCTGCTAGATGGTTCACTGGACGTGGGCATCATCCGCAAGCGCACGCTGCCGGCCGAGCTGGTGGCGCACAGCCTGTTCGTCGATCCACTGGCGTTGATCGTGCATGCCGGCCACCCTGCCCTGCGCCGACTGTCGAAAGGCGGCACGCTGGCGTTGCGTGACTTGGCGCAGGAACCATTCGTGGCATTCCGCCGCAGCGCCGGGGCGGGCATCCATGACCACATGATCGCGCTGTGTGCGGCGGCGGGCTTCACTCCACGCATCGTGCAGGAGGCCGGTGAGGCGTCGACGCTGATCAGCCTGGCTGCAGCGGGACTGGGTGCGGCGATCCTGCCTTCGTCGTGCGACCACATCCGGGTGGAAGGTGCGCGCTTCGTGCCGCTGGCCGATGCCGGCGCGCATTCGGAAGTGCAGCTGGCGTGGCGCCGCGAGGGTGTGACGCCGTTGATCCGCAATTTCGCCGGGCTGCTGCGCGAGGCGTTTGCCGAAGAATGAGGTGCATCGCACCCGGTAGTGGCCAACCGTGGTTGGCCCAGGGGCACAACGCCGACCAAGGTCGGCATCTACCGGAGCAGGATCAGGCCGTCACCGGCTGCGGCGCGCGCTGCTGCAGCGCCCAGACGATGCCACCGCCGATCAGGGTCAGCAGCGCGGCGAACGCGCACACGCCCAGCCAGTCCCACGCGGCATAGGCCAGGCCGCCCACGCCGCCCAGCACGCTGGAACCCAGGTAATAAGCGAACAGGTACAGCGCCGACGCTTCCGCTCGCATCGAACCGGCGCGGCTGCCGACCCAGCTGCTGGCCACCGAATGGCCACCGAAGAAACCGAACGTCACCAGCGCGATGCCCACGGCCATCGCCGACAGCCACGGCATCGCCAGCAGCACGATGCCGGCGGCGATCAGGCCGAAGGAGATCGACAGGATGCGGCCGCGCCCATAGCGCGTCGCCTGCTGGCCCATCCACGCCGAACTGAAGGTACCGACGAGGTACACGCTGAAGATCAACCCGACCACGGTCTGGCTGAGGTGGTACGGCGGCGCCAGCAGGTGGTAACCGAGGTAGTTGTAGAGGGTGACGAACACGCCCATAAGCACGAACGAGGTGGCGAACAACCACGGCAGGCCAGGATCGGCGAACAGCGTGCGCCAGCGCGCGGGCAACTGGCGCAGGCCACTGCGGCTCGCCTGGAAGTGGCGCGACGGCGGCAGCTGCAGCCACAGCAGCACGGTGCTGGCCACGGCGATGATCGAGACCACGCCGATGCCCCAGCGCCAGCCCCAATGGTCGGCGATGATGCCCGCCAGCAGGCGCCCGCTCATGCCACCGATGGCATTGCCGCCGATGTACAGGCCCATCGCCAGGCCCAGCGCGCGGCTGTCCATCTCTTCGACCAGATAGGTCATCGCCACTGCCGGTACGCCGCTCAGCGCCAGCCCCAGCAGGGTGCGCAGCACCAGCAGGGTGGCCCAGTCATCGACCAGGGCCGTGCAAAGCGACAACGTGGCCGAGGCCAGCAATGCAACGATCATCAGCGGGCGCCGGCCAACCGCATCGGACAGCAGGCCGGCCAGCAGCATGGCCACGGCCAGGGTGCCGGTGGTCAGCGACAGCGACATCGCGCTGCCCGCAGCGGACACGCCGAAGTGGCGGCTGAACTCGGGCAGCAGCGGCTGCACCGTGTACAGCAGGCCGAAGGTCGAAAAGCCGGCCAGGAACAGTGCCAGCGCGGTGCGGCGGAAGGCCGGCGTTCCCTGCTGGATGCGGGTGTCGGCGGCAGCGTGGTCAGTACGGAAACGGTCGGCAAGGGCCGCCGGGGATTCGCCAGTCATGGGGGGCGGTGGGCCGTGGGGGCGGCCGGAATGGAGGGGACGGGCCTCAGACTAGGCCCGTCCATCCAGTCGATCCATAACCTGCTAGGTCAGGATTGATACTTCTGGCATATCGATTCAGCTTACAGCCGCTGCCATTCGAAGCCGTCACCACGGCGGTAATAGACCGCCACCGCACGGCCGTAGATCTTGTCCGCATCGACGAAGCCGAAGAAGCGGCCATCGAAGCTGTTGCCGCGATGGTCGCCCAGCACCAGCACCTTGCCGGCGGGCACCTGCAGATCCGCGATGTCCGGGCCACCGCCCCTGTCCAGGTCGAGGCTGGCGCGGCGCTCACCAAAGGCTTCGGTATCGGCCAGGTCGGCGATCTGCAGCGGCTGGCCGTTGATGCTCAGGTGACCATCGTGCAGTTGCACGTGGTCGCCGGCCACGGCGGCGACGCGCTTGATCAGGCGGGTGCCGTCGGCCGGTGAATCGAACACCGCCACTTCACCGCGCTGCGGCGTGCCGGTACCCAGCAGCTCCTTGCTGGTGAACGGCAGGCGCAGGCCATAAGCGCGCATGTCCACCACCACCCGGTCGCCCGGTTGCAGCGTCGGCTGCATCGAGCCGCTGGGCACGACGTAGTGGTTGGCGAGGGTGTCGCGGGCGGCCGCGAGCAGGCCCAACATCACCAGCAGGGGCAGCGCTTCTTTCTTCAGCCAGGCAAGCGTGCGCTGCGAAAACGGGGGGCGGGCAACAGCATCCATGACAGGCTCCGGGTGGGTGGTATCGGCATCAGACCACATCAGGCCCGAAGAGGTTCCCGCGCCCGCATCCTGTAGAGCCGAGCCCATGCTCGGCTGCTGTTCCGTAGCGTCGAGCAAGCCGAGCATGGGCTCGGCGCTACAGGAGGGGTTACGCAGGTTTTACGCCTGGGCCGGGCACCGGGCATCGCACCTTTACGGCCACCACGCGCATCGTGTGCCTACCGCGCCGTACGGCGCTTTGCGCAAGGTGTTGTATGACCCTCCTGGTGATCCGGCATGCGTCGCCGTCGGTGCCGCGTCCGCTGCTGCCGGCCGAGTTGTCCGGCCATCCGGTGCTGTGCACCGACTGCGCCAGCCTGGCCGATGTGCGCCAGTGCCTGTGCCAGCCGCAGGCGCGCAGCGCGGACTGGGTGCTGCTTGATGTCGGCGCGGCCGACGAGGCGCAATGGTGTGCCGAGGGCGGTGCGCTGCAGGCGGCACTGGACGGTCTGCCTGCGGAGTACATCGAACTGCAGTCACCCCATCAGCCTGGTCTGGAAGCGCGCCTGCGCCTGCAGCATGGTCCGGCCGCCGTGGTGGTCGACCAGCGCAGCCAGCAGGCGGGTTATCCGCTGTCATTGGCCATCGTCGGCCGCCGCCTGGCACGGGAGGGCTGAGTCATGTCGATCTTCATCATCCGTGGCCCGGAAGCGGCTGGCGCGCTGATCCGTACCGCCGCGCCGCTGCCGGCGCCGGTGCTGAAATCACTGGTGCATCGTGCGATCGATGCGGGCACCAGCGTGGCGATCCGCGCCTGCGGTTCGGAACAGGAACTGCTGGACGCGCTGCGCGTGGCCGACCACAGCCGTGGCGAGGTGACGCTGCTCGATCCGGGCGCATGTGCCGACAGCCTGCGCCTGCAGCGGCTGCTGCCGTACCTGCACAACGCGTACGTGGAAGTGCATGACGACGGTGCGGTGGCCGAGCCGTGCCTGCCGGCGGGCGTGGGTCAGCGATTGGGGATCGCGGCCGGGTATGGGGCGCAGAGCTATGTGCTGGCGCTGGACATCGCGCTGGATCACCTGGGGTTGGCCGAGCAGGCGAACCGGGTGCACGTAGGGACCTGATGGCCGGGCTGCGCCCGGCACCCGGTAGTGCCGGCCGCTGGCCGGCAACCTCAACAGCAACAGCAGAGGCTGGATTTCCGTGGGATGGCGGGGTGGATCCGGTTGCGGGGGACGCTGCAAGTACGTCCCTGTAAGCTCGGTCGCGCCATCCATGGCGCTCACGCCCCCGCAACCGGACCCACCCCGCCTTCGACAGATTTCCGCGAACTGTCGGAATGGCATGGCCTGCTCTTGGTAGGTGTCGACCTTGGTCGACACATGGATCCACGCCATGCGTGGATGAGCGACAAACTGCGGAATCCGTCGATGGCATCGACGCAAAGAAAAACGGCGGGGTTGCCCCCGCCGTTTTTTCTTTCGTACTTCAGGCCGCGCTTACTTCAGCCCGCGGAACTTCAGCAGCGGTTCCACCGACGGGTCCTTGCCGCGGAAATCGCGGTACAGGGTCGACAGCTCCACGCTGTTGCCGCGCGAAAGGATCTTGTCGCGGAATTCCTGGCCGTTGGCGGCGGTCAGGCCACCGTGTTCGGTGAACCACTGGTAGGCGTCATGGTCCAGCACTTCCGCCCAGAAGTAGGCGTAGTAGCCGGCCGAATAGCCGCCACCCCAGATGTGGTCGAAGTAGGTGGTGCGGTAACGCGGCGGCACCTGCGGCAGGTCGACCTTGAACTTTTTCAGCGCGCTGGCTTCGAAGGCGCCGACATCCTGCAGCGGGGCATCGGCCTTCTGCGTGTGCCAGGCCAGGTCGAGCAGCGCGGCCGACAGGTACTCGGTGGTCGCATAGCCCTGGTTGAAGCTGCGCGCCTTGAGGATCTTGTCGACCAGTTCCTGCGGCATCGCTTCGCCGGTCTTGTAGTGCTTGGCGTAGTTGGCGAACACCTTCGGGTCCAGCGCCCAGTGTTCGTTGAACTGCGACGGGAACTCGACGAAGTCGCGCGAGGTGGCGGTGCCGGCGATCGACGGGTACTTCACGTTCGAGAACATGCCGTGCAGTGCATGGCCGAACTCATGGAACAGGGTGGTGACGTCGTCGAAGCTGATCAGCGCAGGCTGGCCAGCGGCCGGCTTGGTGAAGTTGCAGACGTTGTAGACCACCGGCTTGGCACCGGTCAGGCCGTCCTGTTCGACGAACACGTCCATCCAGGCGCCACCGGACTTGCTGTCACGCTTGAAGTAGTCGGTGTAGAACAGGGCCAGCGAGGTGCCGTCCTTGTCGAACACTTCGTACACCTTCATGTCCGGGTTGTAGGTCGGAATGTCGGTACGCGGCTTGAAGGTGATGCCGTACAGCTGGGTGGCGGCGTAGAAGACGCCGTTCTGCAGCACGTTGTCCAGCTCGAAGTACGGCTTGATCTGCGACTCGTCCAGATCGTACTTGGCCTTGCGCACCTGCTCGGCGTAGAAGTCCCAATCCGAGGCAGCCACCTGGAAACCACCCTTCTGGGCGTCGATCACCTTCTGGATCTCGCCGGCCTCGGCACGCGCCTTGGCGGTGGCGGCCGGCACGGTGTCGGTCAGCAGCTTCAGCGCGGCCGCCGGGGTCTTGGCCATCTGGTCGCCCAGCTGGTAGTCGGCGAAGGTGTCGAAGCCGAGCAGCTTGGCCTTCTGCGCACGCAGCTGGGCCAGGCGCTGCACGGTCTGCCGGGTGTCATTGGCATCGCCGCGCTCGGCACGGGTTTCCGAAGCCTTCAGCACGGCCGCACGCTGGTCGCGGTCGGTCAGCGAACCGAGCACCGGCTGCTGGGTGGTGTTCTGCAGCGGCAGCAGGAACTTGCCGTCCAGCTTGCGGTCCTTGGCGGCGGCGGCGGCATTGTTGACCGCATCGTCGTCCAGGCCGGCCAGCTTGGCCTTGTCGTCCACCACCACCGCGGCAGCGGCGGTTGCAGCCACCAGACGGGTGTGGAACTGCGTGGACAGCGTGGTTTCTTCCACGTTGAGCTTGCGCAGGCTTGCCTTGTCAGCATCGGACAGCTGTGCGCCCGAGCGCACCAGACCGTCGTAGTAATGCTCGACCAGGCGCTTCTGCACCGGATCCAGGCCCAGCGTCTCGCGCTGGTCGTACAGCGACTTCACGCGCGCGAACAGCTTCGGATCGAGGTTGATCTCGTCCTGGTGCGCGGCCAGCTTCGGTGCCACTTCTTCCTGGATCTTCTGGCGGGCATCGTTGGTATCGGCCTGGACCAGGCCGAAGAAGATGCGCGACACGCGGGTCAGGGTCTCGCCGCTGCGCTCCATCGCCACGATGGTGTTGTCGAAGGTGGCCGGCTCGGCGCTGTCGGCGATCTTGCGCACGTCGGCCAGATGCAGGCGCATGCCTTCTTCGAAGGCCGGCAGGTAATCGCTGTCCTTGATCTTGTCGAACGGCGGTGCCTGGAACGGCAGGCTGCTGGCGGTCAGCAGCGGGTTGGTGGAGGCTTCGGCCGGCTGCTGGGCCGGTGCATTCTGGGCTTCGGACACGGGGGTGGACTCCTTGCCGGAACAGGCCGCCAGCGCCAGGCTGATGGCGGCGGCCAGGACTACGGTACGCGACATGTAAAACGCTCCTTGGGCAGACGGTACGGGATGGCAGCCGTCCACCCTACTCCTGTCACGGGCGCCCGGCATGTGCCGGACGTGGCGTCTACGCTGCCGGCAGCGATCGGCTCAGACCGTGCCGCGGGTCTTGCCGATCCAGGGCCGGTAGAACTCGCGGATGGTCGCCATGTCGGCGACATCATCGCCGGTCGGCATGAACAGCGGACCGATGCCGATGATCTTCTCCGGGTAATGGAAATAGGCCGCCAGGATCGGCACGTCCGCCATCCGCGCGATCTTCAGGAAGCCGGCCTTCCATTCCTTGACGGCCTTGCGGGTGCCTTCCGGAGTGATCGCGAACCACATCTTCTCGTTGTTGCGCAGCAGGTCCACGGCCTGGCCCACGGTGCCCTGCGGCGAGCTGCGGTCCAGCGGGATCACGCCGAGCCTGTGCAGCAGCGGGCCCAGTGGCCACCAGAACAGCGAGGCCTTGCCCAGCACCTTCACTTTCATGCCCAGTGCGATCTTCGCGGCCATGCCCCACAGCCCGTCCCAGTTGGACGAATGCGGGGCGATGATGAAGACCACTTTCGGCACATCCGGCAGGGTGCCGGTCACTTTCCAGCCGCCCATGCGCAGCGTGCAGCGCGCCAGCCAGCGCAGGAAACGGTTGGGCTTGACCTGCGGCATGTTCGGCGGAATGGCCGGCAGCAACGGCGTCGGGTTGTTCAAGCAATCACTCCCAGTCACGTGATGAGCGCCCGCGCTTGATCTGCGCGCGCCCGCGTTTGGCGTCCAGACGACGCAGTTTCGACCCGAAGGTCGGCTTGGTGGCCTTGCGTGGTTTGGGCACGCTCAGCCCGGCCTGGATGAAGGCCGCCAGCCGCTCGCGCGCATCCTCGCGATTGCGATCCTGGGTCCGGAAACGTTGCGCGTCGATGACAAGCACGCCTTCGCCGGTCATGCGCCGGTCGCGCCGCGCCAGCAGGCGCTCGCGCAACGGTTCGGGCAACGAGGGCGAACCGGCCACGTCGAAACGCAGTTCCACCGCGGTGGACACCTTGTTGACGTTCTGGCCGCCGGCGCCACTGGCACGCACGAAACGCTCGACGATCTCGCCGTCGGGGATTTCAAGCTGCGCGCTGATGGTGACCGGTCCGTTGCCCATCCGCGCATTGTAGCGGCAGCCGCGTTGCCGTGGCTGCCATCGCGCACCGTATGCCGCCGATCAGGCACCGAACACGCCGCCTTCGCCTTTGCCGGGGGTATGCTTGCCGTCCCGTGTACTGCAGGACGCTCCGCATGATCCGCTTCGTTCCCTCCGTGTTGCGCCGCGCAACCCTGCTGCTGGTGCTGGCCGCAGCAAGCGCGCCGGTGCTGGCCGCAGCGCCCACCGATGGCGACATCAACCGCCTGCTGTCGGCCTCGCGTGCGCAGAGCATGATCGACACCATGCTGCCGCAGATCGAATCGATGCAGCAGCAGCAGTTCCAGCAGGTGGCCGCACAGCGCCAGCTCAACGCCCAGCAGCAGGAACAGCTGCAGCGCATCCAGGCCCGTACCAGCCAGACCCTGCGCCAGGCACTGTCGTGGCAGCAGCTGCGGCCGATGTACGTGGACCTGTACAAGAAGACCTTCAGCAAGGAAGACGTGCTGGCCATGGCCGAGTTCTACGAGAGCCCGGCTGGCCAGAGCCTGCTCGACAAGACTCCGGCGCTGATGCAGAACGTGATGGTGGCGATCCAGACACGCATGCAGCCGCTGTTCGCCGATCTGCAGAAGGATCTGGAAGCGATCGTCAACGAGCCTGAAAAAAAATGAGGCGGTAGCGCCGGGCCATGCCCGGCGAGCGCGAAGCGCGGCCGTTTCATCGCAGAAGCCGCCGGGCATGGCCCGGCGCTACCGCTACGGCACCTGCCAGCCGAACAGGTCCAGCGCCTTCTGGAACTCACCGTCGACCGGGGCGCGCACGTCCACCATGCCGCCATCCGGATGCGGGAAGCGCAGCCGCTCCGCATGCAGCAGCATGCGGTGCACGCCCTGCATGCGGAAGTTGCGGTTGTGCCGGCCATCACCATGGCTGGTATCGCCGATCAGGTGATGTGACAGGTGCTTCAGATGCCGGCGGATCTGCCGGAAGCGACCCGTCAGCGGCTGGCAGCGCAGCAGCGCATAGCGCGAACTGGCGAACTCCCCCACTGGCACCGACAGTTCGCCGGCCGCCAGGCGCTGGAAGTCGGTCACCGCTGGCTTCTTTACCGGCTTGCCCGGGCCACCATCCAAGTCATGATCGACCTGCCAGGCGTCCTCGGCAGGCCAGCCGCGGCAGATCGCCAGATAGTCCTTGCTCACTTCGCCGCCCATCAGCGCCTTGCCCAGCATGCTGGCAGCGTCGCGGTCGAAGGCCAGCAGCAGGCAGCCACTGGTGGCGCGATCCAGGCGATGGACCAGGAAGATCGGCCGACCCAGCTGCTCGCGCAGGCGATCGGCGAGGAAATCATCTTCGCCACGGGCCAGCTTGCTGTCGTGGACCATCAGCCCGGCCGGCTTGTTGACCACGGCCAGGCGTTCATCCAGGTGCAGCAGCTGCAGGGGCGCGGTTTCAATCTCGACCGCAGCGAGGGTGTCGGGTTCGGTGCTCACCGCGCGATTATCCGGATGACACGCTGAATAGGGTAGTGCCGGCCGCTGGCCGGCAACGTTGAGGTCGCCCGATGAAAGTGGTTGCCGGCCAGCGGCCGGCACTACCGGAGCAGACCAGCGACCGGCGTTGCCGGGGCGACGCCCGGTCAGGCGTTGCGCAGCGCCAGCAGTTCGCCATTGCCCACCGGCACCAGGCTGGTGGTGAACGCCGCGTCGGCGGCCAGCAGGGCGCGCAGCGGCTCCATCTCAGCGGCATGCGAGGTGGCGTTGTCGACCACCAGCAGACCGCCGGGGCGCAGTACACGGCGCAGCTGCGGCCACCAGCCTGCGTACTGCCCGCGATCCGAATCCAGGAACAGCAGGTCGATGCAGCCATCGGCCGCCTGCGCCAGCCACTGCCCGGCATCACCGTGGACCTGTTCGATGCGCTCACCCAATCCACTGCGCGCGAAATTCGCACGGGCCATCGCCACCTTGTCGGCGGCGAACTCCAGCGTGGTCACCCTGCCATCAATGGCAGCGGCGGCCTCGGCCAGCCACAGCGTGGAATAGCCATTGGACGTGCCGATCTCCAGCACGCGACGGGCATTGCCGAACCGCACCAGCACCGACAGCAGTTCACCGGTGTCGGCAGTGATGTTGAGCATGCGCCGGCCACGATCGGTTTCGCGCGCATCGTTGTCACTGCCAAACTGCGCCAGCTCGTGTTTGAGCGCGCTCAGCGCATCACTCATCGCCACCACGCACGCGCCAGTGCGAACACGCCGACGGTACCGGACACCCAGCTCCATGCCGGCACGTCGCCCCAGTACCAGCCCGGCGGCTGCAGCACGTACATCAATGCGGCAATCGCCAGTAGACCAACGCCAGTGATCGCTCCGACCGCGCGCTTCTGCAGCCGCTGCAGGCTGGCATCGAGCGCAACCAAGTCGCGCGAACGCATCGCCAGTTCATGCCGGCCTTCCACCTGCTGGGTCAGCCAGGCATGCACCAGGCGAGGCATGTCCGGCGCATGGGTCATGATTTCCGGCAGGCGCTTGCCGATCTCGCGCACCACGCGGCGCGGGCTGTAGCGCTCGCGCAGGATCTTCGCCAGCACCGGCTTGGCCACCGCCCAGATGTCGATCTGCGGATCGAGCTGGCGGCCGACGCCTTCGATGTTGAGCAGGGTCTTCTGCAGCAGGATCAGCTGCGGCTGCAGGGTCAGCTGGTAACGCTGGGCCACGCGGAACAGCTTCATCAGCACTTCGGCCAGCGAGATCTGCGACAGCGGGCGGGTGAAGTACGGCTCGCACACCGAGCGCACCGCCGCTTCCAGATCATCGATGCGCACGTTGTCGGGCATCCAGCGCGCCTGCACGTGCAGTTCGGCGATGCGGCGGTAGTCGCGGTTGAAGATGGCCATGAAATTCTCGGCCAGGTAGTACTGATCTTCCTGCGAGAGCTGGCCCATGATGCCGAAGTCCAGCGCGATGAAGCGCGGGTTGTCGCGGCGCATCGGATCGATGTCGACCCAGATGTTGCCGGCGTGCGCGTCGGCATGGAAGAAGTTGTCGCGGAACACCTGGGTGTAGAACACCCGCACCCCCTTGGCGGCCAGCGCCTTGCGGTCGATGCCGGCCTTGTCCAGTGCCGCGATGTCATCGGAGGGAATGCCCCATACGCGCTCCAGGGTCAGCGCGCGCTCGGCGGTATGGCTCCAGATCACTTCCGGCACGTACAGGTCGTCGGAGTTCTCCCAGAAACGGCGCAGCACGCTGGCGTTGGCGCCTTCGCGCTGCAGGTCCAGCTCGGCGGCCAAGGTGTTTTCGACCTCGGCCACCACTTCGCGCGGACGGATCTTGTCGGCACGCGGATGGGTGCGCTCGACCAGCGTTGCCAGCGAGTTGAGCAGGGCGATGTCGGCGTCGATCTGCTTCTCGATGCCCGGGCGCAGCACCTTGACCACCACCTGGCGGCCATCGGCCAGGGTGGCCGCGTGTACCTGCGCGATCGACGCCGAGGCCAGCGGTTCGGTATCGAAACTGGCGAAGGCTTCGCTGACCGGCAGGCCGAGCGCTTCCTCGACGATGCGGCGCGCGGCGTCGCCGTCGAAGGGCTTGACCCGGTCCTGCAGCAGGGTCAGCTCATTGGCCACATCCGGCGGCACCAGATCGCGGCGGGTCGACAGGATCTGCCCGAACTTGACGAAGATCGGTCCCAGGTCCTGCAGCGCCAGGCGCAGGCGCGCACCGCGCGACTGTGCGGCGATGTCGGCCGAAGCGCGCGGCACGAACGGCTTGGCCAGGCGCAGCCAGCGCTCTGCAGGCGTGTCCTGCAGCAGGTCGTCAAGGCGGTAACGCAGGATCACCCGGCCGATGCGGCTGGCCCGCAGCAGCGCCTTCATGCGGCACCCCGCAGGCGCTGCACGCGTGCGCCGAGGCGCTCGACATCATCGCGCAGTACGTCCACGTCGTCGTGGAAGGCATCCAGTTCGGCACGTGGCACCACGTCGCGCGATTCCTCGGTGATGAATTCAGCGGCACTGTGGGCCAGGTCGATCGCGCCCTGGCGGGCGTGCTGCAGGGCACTGCGCAGGGTGTTGGCCACCTGCACGCCCAGCACTTCACCGAACACGCTGACGAACGGCTGCTGCCAGTCCGGATCGAAGCCCTTGGCCAGTTGCTGCAGGCGGCGCGCCAGCTCGGCATCGCCGGCCACGCGCACGCGGCCCTTGCCGTTGTCAGCACCTTGGCGGGCGCGCGCCAGCAGCGGCAGCTGCGCCAGCACACCGGCCAGGCTGCTGCGCACGGCCAGGTCGGCTTCCTGCGCATCCACCGGGCCCACCCGCAACTGGGTGCCGTCGACGCTGATGCGCATCGCCAGCGGCGGTGCGTCCAGGGTCAGGTCGATGTGGCGACCGTCGAGGCTGGCCAGTGCATGGCGGGTATCCGGATCCAGCGCCAGCGCGCGGTTCAGGGCGATCTGCAGAGCGCGGCCAGCGACCGGCTTGAGGGACTTGAGCAGGGAAAGAGCCATGTGCGCATTCTACCTGCGTGGGTGGTGAGCTTGGGCCGGGCTGCCGCCCGGCACCCGCAGATGCAAGGTCAACGTCAGAAGCAGTCTGCTGAGGGAGTCGGGGTGGGAGGGGCAGGCGGGACACGCCGTAAACCCATCCATGGGGGCTCGTAGGCGCCATCCATGGCGCCTGCGGTCCCGCCTGCCCCTCCCACCCCGACTTCGACAGTTCCCTGCGACCTGTCGGAACGGCACGGGGTCGGCTGCTGCTGTTGGTGGGTGTCGACCTTGGTCGACACGGTAGATCCAGGCCATGCGTGGATGACACGCGCGACTGGATTTCTGGTTCATCTGTGCCTCACGCGGAAGGCCGATGAAGGTTCATGCTATGCAGCCACGCAACGCACAGGACATCGCACTTCCATGGCACGGACCCGGGTTGGCATCATCTTCGGTGGCAGGTCTTCCGAACACGAAGTTTCGCTGCAGTCGGCGAAGAACATTCTCGATGCGCTGGATCGGGAGCGCTTCGAGCCGGTGCTGGTCGGCATCGACAAGCAGGGCCAGTGGCACCTCAGCCAGCCGGATACCTTCCTGCTCAATGCGGATGATCCGGCGCGCATCGCCCTGCATGCTTCCGGTACTGCGTTGGCGGTGCTGCCCGGCACCGAGCAGGCGCAGCTGCAACCGACCGATGCGGGCAGCGCGCTGGGGCAGATCGATGTGGTGTTGCCGATCGTGCACGGCCCGCTGGGCGAGGACGGTGCGCTGCAGGGGCTGCTGCGCATGGCCAACCTGCCCTTCGTCGGTTCGCCGGTGCTGGGCTCGGCGGTGGCCATGGACAAGGACGTGACCAAGCGCCTGCTGCGTGATGCGGGCCTGCAGGTGGCGCCCTGGGTGTGCATCCGTCGCCATGAAGCCGATGCGGTCGATGTCGCGGCACTGATCGAAGCGCTTGGCCTGCCGCTGTTCGTCAAGCCGGCCAACCAGGGCTCATCGGTGGGCGTGAGCAAGGTCAAGGATGCAGAGGGTTTCGCCGAGGCATTGCAGACCGCGCTGCGCTACGACCATAAGGTACTGGTGGAATCGGCCGTGGTCGGCCGCGAGATCGAATGTGCGGTGCTCGGCAACGAGCGGCCGCAGGCCAGCGTCTGTGGCGAGGTTGTACTGCACGACGAGTTCTACGCCTACGACACCAAGTACATCAACGAAGACGGTGCTGAAGTGGTGGTGCCGGCCGCAATCGATGCGGCAACGCAGGCACGTATCCAGCAGATCGCGTTGCAGGCCTATCAAGCGCTGGAGTGCGCTGGCATGGCGCGGGTCGATGTGTTCCTCGCCGCCGATGGCCAGATCGTCATCAACGAAGTGAACACCCTGCCCGGCTTCACCCGCATCAGCATGTATCCGAAGCTGTGGGGTGCCAGTGGCGTGGACTACACCACGCTGATCACGCGATTGATCGAACTGGCGCTGCAACGGCACGAAGCCGATCGCGGATTGCATAGCGCGGTGCGTTGACCGCGCTTCGGTAGTGCCAGCCGCTGGCCGGCAACCCCGGGTTGTCGAGGTTGCCGGCCAGCGGCCGGCACTACCATTCAAGCGGTCATGTGCGCTTGCGGAACATCGAGATCACGGCCAGCACCAGGAACACCACGAACAGGATCCAGGCAATGTTGCTGGCGGCACCGGCAATGCCGGAGAAGCCGAGCACGGCGGCGATGATGGCGATGACAAAGAAGATGACGGCGTAATGCAGCATGGTGCTCCTCGCAGGTGGTCGGCCGTGGGTGGCGTTGTGTCCATCCTGCGCATCTGCCGGTGTGCAACCGGTGATGGCGATCTCTGCGCGTAATGAAGGCTTCAGCGCGGTGATGCCGCCGTCATGATGCCGCCTTCAGCCGTCGCAGTCCTTCTTCGATGCTGACCTGCGGCACGTAGCCGAAATCACGACGTGCCGGCTCCATGCTGTACCAGTGCGGCGTGCACAGCTGCTCGGCCAGGAAGCGCGTCAGCGGCGGCTCGCCACGCAGGCGCAGCAGCGGCCACAGCCGCTCGCAGATCGCGCCGATGCGATACGCGGTCTTGAAGCTGATCGCCTTCTCCACGGTTGGAGCGCCCACCGCCTGCAGCAGCTTGTTGACCAGCTCGCGCATCGGCAGCGGCTCGCCATTGGAAATGAAGTACGCCTTGCCGGCGCACGCAGCACCCGGTGCCAGTGCCTCGAAGGCAAGGAAATGCGCCAGCGCGGCGTTGTCGATGTAGGTGGTATCGACCTTGTTGTTGCCGTCGCCCACCAGGCGCAGGCGGCCAGCGCGTGCACGCTCGGCCAGGCGCGGCACCAGCTGCTGGTCACCCGGGCCCCAGATCAACCGCGGGCGCAACGCCACCGTCGCCAGCGTGGCGTCATTGGCAGCCAGCACCCGCTGTTCGGCAATCGCCTTGGTCGCCGCATACGGCGCCTGGAAGTCCTCGCCATAGGGCACGTCGTCCGCACCCAGTCCTTCCACCGGGTGCGTGGCGCGATGGGTCACGCTGGGCGTTGAGGTGTAGACCAGCTTGCCGATGCCATGGGCGCGGCAGGCCGCGATGACATTGTCGGTGCCGACCACGTTGGCCTGGTGATAGCTGTCATAGCTGCCCCAGGCGCCGGCCTTGGCACCGTTGTGGAACACCGCATCGACGCCGGCCACCGCATGCAGCACCGCCTGCGGGTCGGCCAGGTCGCCGCGGATCTGGCCCACACCCAGCGCCTGCAGTTCCGGGTAATGGCTGCGGTTGAACGCCAGCACCTGGTGGCCACGTTCGACCAGGCCTCGGCACAGCGCCTGGCCAAGGAAACCACCACCACCGGTGACCAGGATCTTCATGCGCGCTTCTCCAGTTCGGCGCGTGCCCAGACGGCGAGCTTCTCGCGGCCGATCTTGGCGTTGTGACGGATATCGACGGGGAACGCCGGATGCATCAGCACGTGTTCCAGCTTCATCTCGGGCAGACGCGCAGCGGCCGTGGCATGCAGCGCCTCGCGCAAGGCAGGGCTGTCGGACTGGCCACGCTGCAGCTCCACGCACAGCACCGGCACCTGCGCACCGGCTGCGCCGACGCCGACCAGCGCCGTGCGTGCCACCCCGGCCACGGTGTTGAACACCGGCTCGACCTGTTCGGTGTACATCGGCCCGTGCGCGGTTTCCACGCGATGGGTCTTGCGGCCACAGAACCACAGCCGCCCCTGCGCATCGAAGTAGCCGACATCGCCCATGCGATGCACGATGCGGACGCTGCCATCGGCCAGGGTTTCGCTGATCTTCGCCGCTGCCGTCGCCTGCGGGCGGTTGAAATAACTGTCGGTGGCGGTCGGCCCGGCCACGGTGATCTCACCGACTTCGCCCACGGCCAGCACGCGCGCCTGCGACCAGTCCGGCAGCGGCGCGTCGTCGATGGCGATGATGCGCACTTCGTTCGGTGCGACCACACTGCCGACGCAGGTGCCGGCGCCGCCCTCGGTGGCTGCACGCGTACGCTCCAGCTCGCGCCCCTCGACCACTGCCACCGGCAGGCACTCGGTGGCGCCATACGGTGTCCAGAACTGGGCATCGGCCGGCAGCAGGCTGCGGATGGTGGCGACCACGTCCGGCGGCACCGGTGCACCGGCGGAGGTCACCCGGGTCACCGACGGCAGCGGCCGCCCGTGCCGTGCCAGCACCCGCATCAACGCAGGCGAGCCGAACAGCTGGGTCACGCCGAAACGCTGGATGGCGTCATGCAGGCGCGCCGGGTCGGCCTGTGCCGGCCGGGTCGGGTCCATGTCCGGAATCACCGAGGTCAGGCCAAGCGCGGGATCGAACAGCGCAAACGGCGGGAAGGTCGGCAGATCCACCCCGCCCGCCTCCATGCCGAAGGCGCTGCCCAGCAGCTCGATCTGGCCGACGAAGTGGCGGTGGCGGTAGACCACGCCCTTGGGCACGCCGGTGGAGCCACTGGTGAACAGGATTGCCGCGGTGTCCTCGCCATCGGTGTCGGCCAGCATCGCGCCGCTGTTGGCGCCGGCACGCTCCAGTGCGGCCAGGGTGGTGCCACCCCAGCCGAGCCGACGGCCCACCGTGACCAGACGGGTCGCCGAGGGCGCCCAGCGCAGCGCCAGCCGCGCCACGTGGGCCAGCGGGATGCCGATGAAGGCCTGTGGCTGAGCCTCGTCCAGGCACTGCTTCAGCGCGCGCTTGTCGATGCCCGGATCGACCAGCACCGGCACCGCGCCCAGCTTGAACAGGGCGAACATCAACAGGAAGAACTCCGGCGACGGCCGCACCATGACCACCGTACGCACCCCGCGGCCGATCCCGTAGCCGGCCAAGCCGGCCGCCATCGCGTCGCTGCGGGCGTCCAGCTGGCGGTAATCCAGGGTCACGTCGTAGGCCGCCATGCCGTTGCCGGCGCCGCGGCGGCCGGGGCAGCGGATGGCGATCTGGTCGGGGCGTTCACGCGCCAGCTCGGGCAGCCGCGCGGCGATATTGCAGGATCGGTTCATCCGTTCATTGTCGCCGCTTACGGAATTTCTTGCGCGGCGGCCGCCAGCGTGGAAAATCCGCATCCTCGTCCCTTCCCCGATGCCGCCCGAGGCGGCTTGCCCATGCAACATCCCTGCATGACCTGCGGCGCCTGCTGCACCCAATACCGCGTGGCCTTCCACTGGATGGAATCGGACGAGGTCACTCCCGGCGGCGTGCCGCACCAGCTCACCGAAGTGCTCGACCCGCACCGCCTGTGCATGCGCGGCACCCATTCCAAGCCGGTGCGCTGCGTGGCGCTGGACGCGCAGATCGGCGTCTATTCGCGCTGCACGATCCACCCCAACCGCCCCAGCGTGTGCCGCGAGGTGGACGCGTCGTGGGAGTACGGCAAGGCCAGCCCGCAGTGCGACAAGGCCCGTATCGCCTATGGCCTGGATCCGCTGACCCTGGCCGACTGGCGCTGGCGCGATGAAGCAGGCAACGACGACGACCACCCGGACGACAACGGCAACAGCCCCTCGCCACAGGCCCCGATCGCGGCGTAGTCCGGCGTGCCGACCAACGGTCGGCACCTACCCAATCCTTCTTCCGGTGGGTGCCGACCGTTGGTCGGCACGCCGATCAGATCGGATTCTTGTCCAGGAACGCCCGGATCTCCGGCACCAGCACCTCCGCCGCATGGCGGTAGTGCCGGCCGCTGGCCGGCAACCTCATGAACCCGGCGCGCATTGCGCGCTTGCCGGCCAGCGGCCGGCACTACCAGGGAAATCCGGGTAACAGGATTACAGCGGATTCGCGTCCAGGAACGCCCGGATCTCCGGCACCAGCACTTCATGCTTGTCTTCCAGCACGTAGTGGCCGGCATCTTCGAACGCATGTACCTGCGCCTGCGGCAGTGCGGCCTGGAAACCCTTCAGGAAGTGGTGGTCGAACACGAAATCGCGCAGGCCCCAGCCGAGGAAGGCCGGACGATCGGCGAAGGACGGCAGCGCCTTGCCGGCACGCTCCAGCAGTGACCACGCCTTGTCGGCCGGCGACAGCGGGATGTCCTGCATGAAGCGGATGGTGCTGATGCGGTTGGCGTAGCTGTTGTACGGCGACACATAGGCGCGGCGCACGTCGGCCGGCATCTTCCGCTCCACGCCCAGCCACGACGCGCCGGAGGAGAACGCATTGAAGGTGCAGATGATCCACTCGCCGATCTTCCAGTGCCGCCCCAGCGCGATCTGCCACGGCATCTTCTTCGCCGCCGGCATCGGGAACGCGGCGGTGTTGAGCACCACCAGGCGCTTGACCTGATCGTGGTGCGACAGCGCCCAGCCGAAGCCGATCATGCCGCCCCAGTCGTGCACGGCCAGGGTCACCGGGCCGGTGATGCCCAGATGCTTCAGCAGCGCATCCAGATCATCCACGCGCGACTGCAGCGTGTACTCGTAGCGGCTGTCGTCGGGCTTGTCCGACAGGCCCATGCCGACATGGTCCGGCACGATGCAGCGGTACCGGTCCGACAGGCCGGCCACCAGCGTGCGCCAGTAATAGCTCCACGACGGGTTGCCGTGCACCATCACCACCACCTCGCCATCGCGCGGGCCTTCGTCGAGATAGTTCATCGACAGGCCGGGGCGAACCTCGAAACGCTGCGGGTGGGCGGGGTAACCGGGAAGATCGCGCATGCGGAGCACCTTGGAAGAATCGCGGCGCAGTGTAGAGCCGAGCCGATGCTCGGCTGCTCTCCGGTCAGGCCGCGGAAGAACCGCGCTGCGCGCGTGAGCCGAGCGTGGGCTCGGCTCTACAGGGAGTCTGGCAGAAGGGTCTTACCAGACCACTTCGGCCATCGAGCAGTTCAGGCCCGAGCCGATACCCAGAAGCGCGATGCGATCGCCCTTCTTCAGCTTGCCCAGCTGCTTGAGCTTGCTCAGCACGATCGGCACCGAGGCCGGACCGATGTTGCCGTGCTCGCCGAAGATGGTCATGACCTTCTTCGGGTCGATGCCGAAATTCTTGATGAACGCAGCGGTGTGCGGCTGGCTGACCTGGTGGATGACGAACTGGTCCAGCTCTTCCACCGCCCAGCCCAGTGCGATCTTGGCGGCGGCGAAGGTCTTCTGGGCCAGCTTGATGCCCTCGATCAGCAGCATGCGGGTGTCGGTGACCATGCGGTCCAGGTTGCCCAGGCACAGCTGGTTCCACTCGGTGGCCGAACGGGTCACGCCACCCTTGTAGCGCGGCGCGTCAGGCACCAGCTCCGAACGGGCCATCACCATCGCAGCCGCACCGGAACCGGTGGTCAGCGCCGCCAGCTCGTTGCGGAAGTCGTCGGCGGTGACGTCCGGCGCGGTCATTCGCTCCAGGGTCTTTTCGTACACCAGGTTGGCGGTCTCGCCATCCACCACCAGCGCGTAGTCGATCTCACCGCGCTCGAGCATGCGCGCCGCGATGTCCATGCCGTTGATGAAAGCGAGGCAGGCATTGGCGACGTCGAAGGTCATGCATTCGTCGCTGACACCGAGGTTGCCGGACACGATGGACGCGGTGGACGGCTCCAGGTAGTCACGGCTGACCGAGGTGTTGATCAACAGGCCCACCTGCGTCGCATCGATGCCTGCGTCTTCCAGTGCCTTGCGGCCGGCCATGGTGGCCGCGTCGGACGCCAGCACGCCGTTGTCCCACAGGCGGCGTGCGTGGATGCCGGCGATGTCACCGAGGACATCGGTACGGATACCAAGGCGATCCAGCGTCGGCTGCAGCCGTTCGTTGATTTCCTTGGTCGTCAGCGTGTGCGGCGCATCAACGTGAGCCAGGCCGGCAATCGAGACATTCTTGAAGAGCATCGAGGTTAGCGCCAAGGCTCAGGCAAAGGGGGCGCTATTCTATAACCCCCCGGGCCTTCACCGCATCTTTACGAATTCAGCCTTGGCCGTATGGTGAAGGATTCAGCGCGGCGGGCACTGGAAAGCGGCGAAGCGCTGGCTGCCATCGGCGGGGGCCGCAGCGGCCTGCACGGCGTTGGCGCCGGTGGTCGGAGCTTCATTGCGGGCCAGGGTTTCCAGCTCTTCCTGCACGCGCAGCGGGTTGCGGTTGTAGAAGCCGACCTTGCTCTTCACGGTCACCACCACTTCGCCCTTGGAGATGCACCCGGCCGGTACCGGGCCTGCCGGCAGCACGCGGGTCGCCTTGCCGGCCGGTTCGATCGGCACCCAGGTGCAGGCGGTGACGGTGAGCAACAGGGACGACAGCAGCAGAACGCGCATGGGCAGGATCCTGGAAGGGAATGTCAGGAGTGTGCCTGAACCGTCTGAATCAGGGATAGCCGGAGCGGGGCTGCGGTAGCGCCGGGCCATGCCCGGCGGTTCTTCGAAGACGTCCAGATGCCGCGCTACGCGCTCGCCGGGCATGGCCCGGCGCTACCCGCAGGAGGCCTGCCCGCTAGAGCGGGCAGGCCTGTCCCTTATTTCTTGACCGGGTTGCCTTCGGCATCAATCACGGTCACTTCGCCCAGGTTCAAGGCGCGCACGGCCGCTTCGGTCTGCTTGAGGTCACCCACCACCACCCAGGTCAGCGCCTGTGGCTTGATCTCCGCCGCCGCCTGCTGCACCTGTGCCGGGGTCATCGCTTCGATCTCGGCCTTGCGGCGCAGCACGTAGTCATCCGGACGCTTGAACTGCACGATGGTGCCGATGGTCGCGGCCACCGCGCTGGCGGTCTCGTAGGCACCGGGCAGGCTCAGGGTCTGGATGTTGCGGATGCGCGCCACTTCAGCGTCGGTCGCCGGCTTGCTGCCGTTGGCGAACTCGGCGATCTCCTTGCGCATTTCGGCCATGGCCGGGCCGGTCTTGTCGATCTGCACCGGTGCCATCGCCATCCACGGGCGCTGGCCCACGGTGTTGCTGGCGCTGGTGCGGGCACCGTAGGACCAGTGCTTGTCCTCGCGCAGGTTCATGTTCAGGCGCGAGGTGAAGTCGCCACCAATCACACCGTTGGCGATGTCGAAGCGGGTCGAGCGAGCGTCGCTGGACGGCGGCACGACCTGGCCGGCGAACAGGTTGGCCTGCACCGCGCCCGGCTGGTCGATCAGGAACACGCGCGGGCTCTTCGGCAGCGCCACGGCGGTGGTGGCCTTGATCGTCGGCGCATCACCGGTGGCCTTCCAGTCACCCAGCTGCTTGTCCAGCAGCGGCACGATCTCGGCCAGGGTGGTATCGCCGACCACGATCAGGGTGCCGTCCTGCGGACGCAGCCAGTCGCGGTGGAAGTCGACCAGGTCCTCGCGGCCCAGGCTGCTGATCGCCGCTTCATCACCGCTGCCGGTGAACGGAATCGCGTAGGGGTGGCCCTTGCCGTACAGCAGCGGCGGCAGCACGCGCATCGCCACCGCACCCGGATTGACCTTCTCCTGCTGGATGCCGGCGATCCAGGTCGCCTTGACCCGGTCGATCTCGCTCTGCTCGAAGCGCGGCTCGCGCAGCAGGCTGGCATACAGCGCCAGCGACGGCACCAGGTTCTCCTTCAGCGCGGACAGTTCAACGTCCACCGAATCCAGGCCGGCGGAAGCATCCAGGTCCGCACCCAGCGCATCGGCCGCATCGGCGAAGGCCAGCGAACCCAGCTTGCCGGCGCCTTCGGTCATCAGGCTCATGGTGAAGTTGGCGGTGCCCGGCTTGCGGCCCTGGTCAGCGGTGAAGCCGCCCGGGAACTGGTAGCTGAACTGCACCACCGGAATTTCATGGCGCTCGGCCAGCACCACCTGGGTGCCGTTCTTCAGCGTGGCGCGCTGCAGTGCCGGGAACTTCAACTGCGGGAACTCGCGGGTCTGCGGCACGCCGGCCTTGCGGTCCACCTGCTCGGGCAGGGTGCTGTACTTGCTGTCCACCGCCGGCACGTTGAACGGCTTCGGCGCCTGCGACGGATCTTCCTTCAGCGCAACGCGTTCACCCGGCTCGACCACCAGGGTGTGGCTGCCCTTGTCCAGCCACTGCGCGCCCAGGCGCTTGAGGTCGGCAGCGGTGGCCTTGTCGATGTTGGCCAGCGAGGTGCGGAAGCAACCCGGGTCGCCGGTGTACACCGTGCATTCGGCCAGCGCGTCGGCCTTGCCGCCGAAGCCGCCGATGCGCTCGATACCGCGGATGAAACCGGCACGGGAGCCGGTCTTGGCGCGTGCCAGTTCTTCGGCGGTCGGGCCATCCTTGAGCAGGCGCTCGATTTCCTCATCGATGATCTTTTCGACCTTGGCCGGATCCTGGCCCTGCTTCACCGTGGCCATCACCATGAAGTTGGAACCCAGCTGCGAGGCGTAGGCGCCGGCGCTGATGTTGTCCACCAGCTTGTCCTGGTGCTGCAGGCGCTGGCTCAGGCGCGAAGACTTGGCGCCGCCGAGCACATAGGCCAGCAGCTGCAGCTGGTCGACGTCGGTGGTGCCAACCTGGGCCACGTTCCAGGCGCGGTAGATGCGCGCCTGCGGCACCTTGTCGGTCATCACCTCGCGGGTGTCGGCCGGGCGCTTGGCAACGTCGACCTTCGGCTGCGCCATCGTCGGGCCAGCCGGGATGCTGCCGAAGTACTTGGCGGCCTTTTCCTTTGCCGTGGCCAGATCGATGTCACCGGCCAGCACCAGCACTGCGTTGTTCGGGCCATACCAGGTGCGGAACCAGGTCTTGACGTCATCCAGCGAGGCGGCGTTGAGATCGTTCATCGAGCCGATCACGCTGTGGTGGTACGGATGGCCCACCGGGTACAGCGCGCGGTTGAGCTGTTCCCACACCTGGCCATAGGGCTGGTTCTCGCCCTGGCGCTTCTCGTTCTGCACCACGCCACGCTGCTCATCCAGCGCGGCCTGGTCGATCGCGCCAACCAGATGGCCCATGCGATCCGACTCCATCCACAGCGCCATGTCCAGCGCGGTGGTCGGCACGTTCTCGAAGTAATTGGTGCGGTCGGTATTGGTGGTGCCGTTCTGGCCGGTGGCGCCCACCTGCTTGAAGGGCTCGAAGTACTCGCCGTCGTGGTTCTCGCTGCTCTGGAACATCAGGTGTTCAAACAGATGCGCGAAGCCGGTACGGCCGGCGGGCTCGTCCTTGCTGCCGACGTGGTACCAGATGTTGACCGCGACGATCGGTGCCTTGCGATCGGTATGCACCACCACCCGCAGGCCGTTGGGCAGGGTGAACTGCTCGAACGGGATGTCGACCTTGCTGGTCGCGGCCGGCTTGGCCGCCAGCGCGTAGGTCGGCGCGAGCGTGCCGAGAGCAGTACTGAGAGCAACAGCGAGCAGCGCGGCGCGCGGGCGCAGGGTGAGCGACATATCCGGGTCCTTGGTCACATAGGTGAATCCCGATCCTAGCGCGGGCGTGCGGCCACCGGTACCGGCCACCAGTCACTGGGGGTGATCGGCCACATCGGCCATCGCGATCGGCGTTTCAGGGTCACGAACGGCGGTGATTCACGTCCGGACAGTGTCCGCGGCACCCCGAATGGACAGGTGTCCGCCCAGCGGACACTTTTCAGGTGCCATAAAACCCTTACGAATCAATAGGTAAAAGTTGGCACGGGGATTGCTTTGTACTTCCTGCGCCAGCAAGGGCTTCAGACAAAACCTGACTGAAGACTGAACAAAAGCAGAAAATCGAAAATTCCGCTTGCATCCCCAGAACTGGTGTTCTACCTTACTACCACACCACCGCTCACCAACACTAAACAGGCCCCGTCATGAACGCCAAGACCATTGCCATTGCCATCGCCCTGATCGCCGGCACCGCGGTTGTTTCGTCGGTGCAGGCCTCCGAATCCATCAAGACCCTGTCCACCGTGCAGGTCCGCCCGGCCGCCGACCAGCTGGTCCAGCAGGCCTGGGAACAGGCCAGCGGCATCCGCACCCTGGCCACCGTTGAAGTGCGCCCGAGCAGCGACCAGCTGGCCGAGCGCGATGGCTTCATCGCCACCCCGGTCGCCGCCGCGCTGCCGATCACCACCCTGGCCTCGGTTGAAGTGCGCCCGAGCCTGGAGCAGCGTGTCGCCCTGGCTGCCGAGCACGAGGCCCAGCGCTACGCCGCCACCCTGGCTGCCGCCGCCACCAGCGTCGCCAACCAGGTGATCGTCAACCTGCCGGCCCTGCAGGTGCGTCCGAGCGCCGCCCAGCTGCAGGCCTTCGCTGCCGAAACCGCCCAGGTCCTGCTGCGCCCGTAAGCGACGTCCGCCCTGCCCATCGCAGGGCGTGCGTCGTAAAGGCGGCGGCCGTCGCAGGTACACTGCGCCGATGAATGCCGCGCCCCAGTTCCACGTGATCCTGTTCCAACCGGAAATCCCGCCCAACACGGGCAATGTGATCCGGCTCTGCGCCAACACCGGCGCGCAGCTGCACCTGGTCGAGCCGCTCGGCTTCGCACTGGAAGACAAGCAGCTCAAGCGCGCCGGCCTGGACTACCACGAGTACTCGCGCCTGCAGGTGCATCCAGACCTGGACACTGCGCTGGCACGGATCGCACCGAAGCGGTTGTTCGCCCTGAGTACGCGTGCCAGCGTCCGCTATGACAGCGTGGCGTTCGAAGACGGTGATGCCTTCCTGTTCGGCCCGGAAAGCCGAGGCCTGCCGCAGGACGTGCTGGATGCCCTGCCCGATGGTCGGCGCCTGCGCCTGCCGATGCGGCCGGACAACCGCAGCCTCAACCTGTCAAACACCGTTGCGGTGGTGATGTACGAAGCGTGGCGACAGCACGGGTTTGCCGGCGGCGCGTGAGGCCATGCTTCTCCCTTGCGCCCCATTGCTGAAGCGCGCGCATGCGTTCATGGGCGTTACTTTTCTTTCCGCGCGGAAAGAAAAGTAACCAAAAGAAACGCGCCGCCATCCGCGAGCCGGTGCTGCGCACCTGCGCTCCTCGGCCCGCCGGGGGACGGCGCGGAACTCGCTGCGCTCAGACACCCGCGCCTCTTCGCCCCCGCCGGACCTGCGGTGCTCGGCTCGCTTCAAGGCGGACCCAACAGCCGCGCAGTAGATCCACGCCATGCGTGGATGTCTTCCACCTGGATCAATCAGGTGCGGGCGCCATGGCGTTACCTGGAACGCGTGCGATTGCCCACAAAAGAAAACTCCAGACCATCAATATCAGCATGCGTGCCGCACAATCCAAAACCCGTTGCCGTCGGGTCGATCCCGCCGGATGAGACTCTCAGCGCACCTGCATGTTTCTCGATGGCCACTGTGCCTAGTTCGGACTGATGAATCAGCTTTCCGCCCTCTGGCTTCATGTGCAGCACAAAGGAGCAGACGTGCTGCATCGCCTGGGTACTGTGCAGCTCAACCCTGTAGCCCAGTGATTCTTCGACAATCGACAGGCTGTCCCTGAATCCATCGCGGCAACTACGCCCGCTGCCCGGTTCGGTACACAGATCGCTCGCCTGCGAATAGCTGCCTGCCCATGCCCCATCATCCCTGTTGCCTGCCCACGCCATCTGCAGCACGGAGGCTTGGAAGAGCAGCGGGAGGCACAGCAGCCTTACAGAGGGATTGTTCTTCATTCAGCTTGCATCTCCGGATAGGCGTCCTTTGCCGCCCACCCTACTCGGCAACGCCGGCCAGCGGCCGGCACTACCGGTGCACTCAGAACGCGTTGATGCCGGTCAGCTCACGCCCGATCACCAGTTGGTGCACGGTTTCGGTGCCTTCATAGGTGATCACCGATTCCAGGTTCAGCGCATGGCGGATCGCCACGTGCTCGGTGGTGATGCCAGCGCCACCCAGCAGATCGCGACACTCGCGGGCGATGTCGATCGCCATGCGGCAGTTGTTCCACTTGGCCAGGCTGACCTGCTGCGGCTGCACCTGCCCCGCCTCCTTCAGGCGACCGAGCTGCAGCGCCAGCAGCTGCGCCATGGTGATGCGCCGGGCCATGTCGGCCAGCTTGATCTGCGCGCTCTGCGTGGCGGCCAACGGACGGCCGAACAGCACGCGCTCCTTGGCATAGCCCAGCGCTTCGTCCAGGCAGGCGATGGCCGAGCCGATCGGGCCCCAGCTGATGCCGAAACGCGCCTGGGTCAGGCAGCCCAGCGGACCCTTCAGCCCCTTCACGTTCGGCAGGCGATGGCTGTCAGGCACGCGCACGTCGTCGAAGAACAGCGCGCCGGTCAGCGACGCGCGCAGGCTCATCTTGTGCTTGATTTCCTGTGTGGTGAAGCCGGGCATGCCCTTCTCCAGCACGAAGCCCTGGATGCCGTCTTCGGTCTGCGCCCAGATGATGGCCAGGTCTGCCACCGGGCCGCTGGTGATCCACATCTTGCTGCCGCTGATGCGCCAGTCGCTGCCATCGCGCACCGCGCGGGTCTTCATGCTGGCCGGGTCGGAACCACCATGCGCCTCGGTCAGGCCGAAGCAGCCGATCAGTTCGCCGCGCGCCATCGCCGGCAACCACTGCCGGCGCTGTTCTTCACTGCCGTACGCGTAGATGGGATACATGCACAGCGAGCTCTGCACCGACACGAAGCTGCGCAGGCCCGAATCACCGCGCTCCAGCTCCTGGCAGATCAGGCCGTAACTGACCGCGCCCAGATCGCCGCCGCCGTACTCGGCCGGCAGCGTGGCGCCGAGCAGGCCAAGCGAGGCGATCTCCGGCACCAGTTCCGACGGGAAGCGCGCCTGGTCGAAGGCATCGCCGATGATCGGCAGCACGCGCTCGTTGGTGAAGCGGGCCACGCTTTCCTGGACTGCGCGCTCTTCCTCGCTGAGCAGGGAACGGACATCGAACAGGTCGTACGGATCCAAAGCCATGGCACTCACACGCAGACGGGACCTGGCCATTGTCGGTCATCCGGGTGGGTTTGGTGTGCCGGTAGAGGCCGACCCTGGTCGGCGCTGGGGTTTCCGCAGACGCCAACCCAGGTGGGCGGCTACCGACGCTGCGTACGCTGCACTGCAGCAATCGCGGTGTGAACATCGGCGATCTAGCTCGATCACGCGCAGCCCGGTACCCTGACAACATTCAAACAACCGTTTCGCCCGTGGCTGCACGCGCGATTCCCAGGCAACCGCCGGTGGCCCCGATGCCGGCACTACCCACGAGTCATGCAATCGATGAGTGCTGAAGCCAACGCCCTGCCCCCGCGTGAAGTCATGGAATTCGACGTGGTCATCGTCGGTGCCGGCCCGGCCGGCCTGGCAACCGCGATCCGTCTGCGCCAACGCGCGATCGAAGCCGGTCGTGAACTGTCGGTCTGTGTGCTGGAGAAGGGTTCCGAGCCTGGCGCGCACGTGCTGTCCGGTGCGGTGATGGACCCGCGCGCGCTGACCGAACTGTTCCCGGACTGGGCCGAGCGCGGCGCACCGCTGAAGCAGAAGGTCACCCGCGACGAGTTCCTGTTCCTCAGCGAGACCGGCGCGCGCACCACCCCGCACGCGCTGCTGCCCGAGTGCTTCCACAACGAAGGCAACTACATCATCAGCCTGGGCGAGGTCACCCGCTGGCTGGCGCAGCAGGCCGAGGCGCTGGAAGTGGCGATTTTCCCGGGCTTTGCCGCCGCCGAAGTGCTGTACGGCGACGACGGCGCGGTGATCGGCGTCGCCACCGGCGACATGGGCATCGAAAAGGACGGCACGATTGGCCCGGCGTTCGAACGCGGCATGGCGCTGCAGGCGAAGTACACCGTGTTCGCCGAAGGCGCGCGCGGCCATCTCGGCCGCCAGCTGATCAGCCGTTTCAAGCTGGACGAAGGCAAGGATCCGCAGGCCTACGGCATCGGCATCAAGGAACTGTGGCAGATCGACCCGGCCAAGCACGAGCCGGGCCTGGTGGTGCACGCCGCCGGCTGGCCGTTGGACACCGATACCTACGGCGGTGCGTTCCTGTACCACGCCGACGGCGGCAAGGTCGCCATCGGCTACGTGGTCGGCCTGGATTACAGAAACCCGTGGCTGAGCCCGTTCGAGGAGTTCCAGCGCTTCAAGACCCATCCGTCGATCCGCAAGCACCTGGAAGGTGGCACCCGCATCGGCTACGGCGCGCGTGCGATCACCGCCGGCGGGCTGATGTCGCTGCCGAAGACCGTGTTCCCCGGCGGTGCACTGGTCGGCTGCGAGGCCGGCTACCTCAACGTCAGCCGCATCAAGGGCAGCCACGCGGCGATCAAGACCGGCATGCTGTGCGCCGATGCCGCCTTCGACGCGCTGGTGTCCGATCGCCAGCACGACGAACTCAGCGCCTACCCGGCAGCCTTTGAAACCAGCTGGCTGCACGACGAACTGAAGCTGTCGAAGAACTTCAAGCAGTGGTTCAAGAAGGGCCAGACCGTGGCCACGCTGATGACCGGCATCGAACAGTGGCTGCTGCCAAAGCTGGGCGTGCGCAATCCGCCGTGGACCCTGCGCCACAGCATCCCGGACCATGCCTGCCTGGAGCCGGCGTCGAAGCACGCGCGCATTGCCTATCCCAAGCCCGATGGCGTGCTGACTTTCGACCGCCTCAGCTCGGTGTTCCTCAGCAGCACCAACCACGACGAGAACCAGCCCAGCCACCTGACATTGAAGGATGCAAGCATCCCGGTGAAGGTGAATCTGGCCGAGTACGCTGGCCCGGAAGCGCGCTACTGCCCGGCGGGTGTGTACGAATTCGTCGGCGACGGCAACGATGCGCGGCTGCAGATCAACGCGCAGAACTGCGTGCACTGCAAGACCTGCGACATCAAGGACCCGACCCAGAACATCGTCTGGGTGACCCCGCAGGGCGGCGGCGGACCGAACTACTCCGGCATGTGACCGGTGATGGGGCTGCGACCGCCGGTCGCAGCTCCACGTAGCGTGCGACCGTTATCCTGCCCGCCATGCGCGCCTTTCATCTGCTTCTTGTTGTTGCCATGACCCTGGCCGCCAGCGCGTGCCAGCGCCAACCGGCTGTGCCCAGCACGCCGGAACAGGCACGCCAGCAGGCGATGCAGCAGGCGTTCGAACTGTGTGTCGGCTGCCACACCGTCAAGGCCGGCGGCATCCACCGCTACGGGCCCAACCTGCACGGAGTGATCGGCCGTCGTGCGGGCAGCCTGCCCGACTACGGATACTCGCAGGCCATGCGCCGCGCCGACATCGTGTGGAGTGCTCAGACCCTGGACACCTTCCTGCAGTCGCCCACCCATCTGGTGCCCGGCACGCGCATGTACAACGCGTTCCCGAGCGCGGAGCGTCGCGCGCTGGTGATCGCCTACCTGCAGGAACACGCAGCTCAGTGAGCCATGCGCTGCAGCTGGTGCTGCAGATGCTCCACGAACTGTCCGGCATCAGCGATCGCCGCTGCGATCTCGGCATCACCTGCGGCCTGCAACCGTTCCACCAGCGCGTTGGCACGATCGGCCAGGCCCCGTGCACCCACCGCGCCCAGCGCACCGGCCTGCCGGTGCAGATGCAGCGCGGCCGTCACCCGGTCGCCTTCCTGCAGCGCGCGCTGCAGGGTCGCGATGTCATCGTCACTGGCCTTCAGCAGGCTGTCTCGCAGTTGCTGGGCGATCTCGCGCGAACCGAAGCGCCGCTGCAGGGTCGACAGGTCGGGCAGGCCCTCGTCGCCATCGGGTTCATCGTCGCTGTCCACTGCGGTCTGGTCATCCTCCACATCGTCCGCGCGCGGCAGCCAGCGCAGCAGCGCCTGGCGCAGCGTCGCCAACGACAACGGTTTGGCCAGCACGTCATCCATGCCGGCTTCGCGGCAGCGGCGTGCGTCGTCGTCAAGCACGCTTGCGGTCAGCGCCAGTACCGGCATCCGCGGCTGGCCGTTGCGGCCCTCGCGCTCGCGCAGCAGGCGGGTGAAGCCGAATCCATCCAACACCGGCATGCGGCAATCGGTGATGACCAGATCGAAGGATTCCGATTCCTCCGCCAGCCGGTCCAGGGCCTGCTGCCCGTCATCGACCAGCACATGCGGCACACCCAGCTGCTGCAGGCGCCAGGCCATCATCGCCTGGTTGGTGGGATGGTCTTCAATGACCATCACCCGTGCCTGGCGCAGATCAGGGGGCAGCAACGCGATCTGCTGATGCTCGGCCTGCAGCGCCATCACATCCTCGCTGCGCGCCTCCACCAGCGACAGCAGCACTTCCACCCGCGTCCCTTCGCCCAGCGTGCTTTCCAGCTTCATTTCGCCGTCCATCTTCTGCACCAAGCGCCGGCAGATGCTCAGGCCCAGCCCGGCACCACCATGGTCGCGCTGGATGTACGCGCCGGCCTGGGTGAAGGGTTCGAACAGGGTCGGCAACTGCTCCGGCGCAATGCCGATGCCGGTATCGGTGACACTCAGGCGCAGCGGCTGGCTGCCATCCTCCGCAGTGGGTCCCAGCACCTCCAGCTGCAGCCGCACCGAGCCCTTCACGGTGAACTTGATGGCATTGCTGACCAGGTTGAACACGATCTGCCGAAAACGCACGCCATCCACTTCATGGGCCTGGGCCAGCTGTTCGTCGATGTCCAGCTGCAGGTCCAGGCCGCGCGCCGTGGCCTGCGGCAACAACAATCGATGCACCCCTTCCAGCAGGGGCCGCACCGGCAGCGGTACCGGCTCCAGTCGCAGCGCGCCCGCTTCCATCCGCGAATAGTCGAGGATGTCGTCCAGGATCTGCCGCAGCATCTGCGCCGAGTCTTCGATCACGCCGAGGATGCGTTGCTGTTCGGCGTCCAACGGCGAATGCGCCAGCACTTCCAGCATGCCCAGCACACCACTCATCGGCGTGCGGATTTCATGGCTCATGGTGGCCAGGAAGCGCGACTTCGCTGCCGCCGCCTGTTCGGCTTCGACCATCGCCGCCGCCAGCGCGTCGGCCTGCGCGCGCGCCTGGCTCACGTCCACCCAGTAACCACTCCAGGTCACCGCGCCCGCTTCGGTTGAATACGGATGGGCCTGGCTGCGCACCCAGCAGGGCACGCCTCCGTCACGATGGATACGGAACTCGAAGGAAAGCGGCGCGAAATTGCGCGCCGCCAGTTCCATCGCACGCAACACCTTTTCACGGTCATCGGCATCGATGCACGCCAGCAACGCCTGCCCATCCGCTTCCGCCTGCTGCCGGCTGATGCCGAACATCGACTGCACATCGCCGGCAATGAAGGGAAAGCTCAAGGTGCCGTCCGCTTCGCGGCGGGCCTGGTAGACGATGGCAGGCAGGTTGTCGGTCACCTCGGCCAGGCGCTGCTCCAGCTCACGGCGGCCGGCCACTTCGCGGCGCAACCGCCAGTGCCCCAGCCCGTGCACCGCCACCGCGGTGGCCAGCACCAGCAGCAGGGGAAGGCCCCAACGCAGGAGCGTGCGCCAGTCCACCCCATCGCGATATTCCACCGCCAGCCAATCGCCGCGCAGGGCCTCGCGCTGGCGTGGCCCCATCTGCAGCAGCAGGCGGTCGAAGGTGGTGGCCAAGGCCGCATGGCGGCGCTCCACCGCCAGCGCCAGCTGGTCGTTGAACCCGGCTGGCGCAGCCAGTTGCAGGCGCCCCGGAAAGCGGTTGCGCAGCAGCTGGTCGACCAGCGCCAGGTTGCCAACGTAGGCATCGGCCTCGCCATCCGCAAGACGTTGCAGGGCCTGCTCGGCACTGCGCGCGGCGACGATCTTCACCGACGGCGCCTGCTGCTGCACGTAGCCGCGGATGCGCTCCGGATCGGACAGCAGCACGCGTTTGCCGTCCAGGTCCGACAAGCCCAGCATCGACGGACCATCCGTGCGGGTGACGATCACGTTGGGCACGGTGATGAAGGGCTGGCTGAACACCCATTCCGGCCCCAGATAGCGCGAATCGGAAGGAATGCCGATCACCGCCTGCAGTTCCCCGCGACGCGCCTTCTCGCGCACCTCGTACCAGTCATGGCTGTTTTCAACCTGCAGGTTGGCGCCGGCCTGCAGCAGGCGCTGCAGGTATTCATTGGTCAGGCCACTGGGCTTGCCATTCCTGTCGGCGAACGACAGCGGTGCGGCGTTGGGCGCAAAGCCGATCTTCAATGGCTGCTGCAGCACGCGTTTCTCGGCCTGGCTCAATGCCAGCTGCGCCGACGCCGACCACTGCGGCGGTGGCAGCCAGCGCTGCGCGAGGGTGTCGCGCTGAGCTTCGCTGACAGCGGCAAGCGCCAGATCCAGTGCTTCGGACAACGGTTGTTTGCTGTTGGGCACACCGAAATGCAACTGCTCGGGGGGCAGATCGCTGGGCCGCAGCAACACCACACCCTTCAACTTGGCGGCGGCGATCAGTTCCGTTGCCACGTAGGCATTACCGATGAAAATGTCGGCTTTGTCGTCTCTGACCATATTCAAGGCGGTCAGCGTGTTGTCTGCGACAAGTTGTCGTGCCCGTGGGAATCGCGCACGCACCTGCGGCCCGGTCATGAAGTCCTGCTCGACCACAACGCGCAGGCCATCCAGATCGGGTGCCTCCGAAGCACGCAGGTCCTGGGGACGCCCGACCATGGCCAGCGGTGCTTCGGCATAGGCGGCGGTGTAGACCATGCAACGGGTGCGCTCGGCGCTGAGCGCGATGTTCATTACCACGTCGATCTCGCCGCGACATGCCGCATCCAGCACCGAGGGCCAGTCTGCAAAGCGGCGCGTCTCCACCTTCAGTCCAAGCTGACGGGCCGAAAGCGTCAGGTAGTCCGGGCCGAGGCCCACCTGCTTCCCGTCCTGGATCGACTCAAAAGGGGGCCAGCCACTGTCATACTGTCCAACAACGACAACAGGGTGTGCGGCCAGGTATTCGCGCTGCAGGGGACTGAGCGGCAACGGTCCCGGCGCGGACGCGGACTGGGCCAGCGCCGGCAGAGCCAGCAGGGTCGTCAACAGGATCAGTCCACGAGCCGCCCAGCTGCGCATCTGCAACGATCTCCTGGAAGTCCTGCCAAGGACCGCGATAGTCGCGGTCCGGCGTGCCGGTGGCCATACTAGAGCATGACCTTGCGCATCATCATCGCAGACGATCACCCCGTGGTCCGCATCGGTACCCGCGCCGTCATCGAGTCCAGCGGCGTTGGCAAAGTCGTTGGCGAGGCCGACAACGCCCAGGCGCTGATGACCCTGCTGACCACCCAGCCCTGCGACCTGCTGGTCACCGACTATTCGATGCCCGGCAGCCCCCAGGCCGATGGCTTCGCCATGATCGGCATGATCCGCCGCCGCCATCCCGACCTGCCGGTGCTCATGCTCAGCGTTTCCAACAACCTGGCGATCCTGCGCATGGTGCTCGACAGCGGCGTGCTCGGCCTGGTCGACAAGAGTTCGTCGATGGATGAACTGCCGCAGGCGATCCAGGCGGTCTATCGCGGCCAGTCCTACATCAGCCGCAGCCTGCGTGAGCGGGTGGAGGAAGCCGGCAGCTGGCGCATGCGCGAGGGCGATGGCAAGCCGTTGTCACCGCGCGAAGTGGAGGTACTGCGCCTGCTCGGCACCGGCATGACGGTGAAGGAAATCTCGCTGCAGCTGCACAAGAGCGTCAGCACCATCAGCCGTCAGAAGGGCGATGCCATGCTCAAGCTGGGGCTGAAGGGCGACGCGGAACTGTTCGACTACCTGCGCGACGGCAGGATCTGAGACACCGTTCACAGCTCTTTGGGGGAGCCTCCCCCCTGCCCCCTGTGATCATCGTCGCATCTGTGCCATCATCGGCCCTGATGGGTTTTCCTATGCGAGGTCGAAGGAATCGACCGGCTCATCACGACGTTCCCCCCTCACTTGGGGTGGGGCGTGTTCTGCGTTGGCCTTCCTGCCCGACGCCCGCAAACCATGGAGAGGTGCATGAAGATCCTTCCGGAATCCCGCTTGGCCCGTGTCCGCCCACGTCTGTGTGCGACGTTCGCCGGCCTGCTCGTAGCGTTGCTTGCCAGCGCCTGCACCCCCTCGACTTCGACCGCGTCACCACAGGGCGCCACCGCGCCACGACAGGATGTTGCCCCGATGCAGAGCTCCGCCACACCCGCCACCACGGCCACCGCCACGCCCCCCGATGCCGGCAGCGTGCTGTATTTCATCTACGACGTCGACGGCGATGGCGCCGTTTCGTATGAAGTAGCCAATGGCAGTGTCGCCACCTTCTGGTTCGGCCATGCCTTCGAAGTGGCCGGCACCCGCTATTACACCGGCTTTGCCTGGAACACGCCGCAGAAGTACGGCAAGCCCGGCGAGGACGACGTCGGTCCGGACAGCCAGGTCACGCTCACCGAGGCCACCTTCACCCTGACCGGCGACAAGCCGGATCGGCCGTGGGTGTTCAAGGGCGCCGAACCGTGGATCGGCACCGTCGGCGCCAACGGCACCGCGCCGGACATCGACAGCAAGCGCAAGCCGCTGGAGTACCGCACCCCGGCCGGCAAGCTGGTACTGGCGGTGCCGACCAGCACCTTCGCCACCGGCACCAGCATCGAAAGCTACGCCGTGCTGGTGTTCAACCCGGACTACGAGAAATCCGAAGACGGCCAGGTCTGGGCAAGCCTGGGCACGGTGATCACCGGCGAAGACAATTCGGCCGCCTGCGACGACGGTCAGGTGATGCCGTGCGTCAGCAACCAGGGCGTTCTGGCCTTCAACGCCGTCGCCGGCAGCGACCTGCCCACCATCAGTGTCACCGCCACCGGCACCACCATTTCCGGCCCGGGCCAGACCCGTGCGCTGGGTGCGGCCGATGCACGCCAGTACCACTACGACGCCGCCCGCAAGGCCTACGTCGAAAAGTAAGACGCAACACCCCGCAGCACCTGTTGACCGACATGTTGAAGACTCACGGATGAGTCCGGTTGGCGTATCGCGGCAAAGGCCGCACCATCAACCCCAGAGGAAGTGTCATGGCACAACGTGACTACAGCAGAAAGGAAGTTCTCGACATCATCGAGCAGGTTGCACAGCGCAAGGGCATCGCCAGCGAAGACTTCCTGCGCTTTGCCCACATCGAGACCGGTGGCCGCTTCAACGAACGCGCGCACAACGACAAGACCGATGCCAAGGGCCTGTTCCAGTTCCTGCCGTCGTCGGCCAAGCAGTACGGCCTGACCGGCCACGAGTACGACCCGACCCGCAACACCGAAGCGGCAGCGGAGATGTTCAAGCGCAACCTGGTGGACATGGAAAAGCGCCATGACCGCACCGGCCACCCGTACCTGTCCGGTGATGACAAGCCGAGCGGCCTGGACCTGTATCTGGCACACCAGCAGGGTGCGGCCGGCTACGGTTCGATCCAGACCGCGATCGCCACCGGCACGTTCGGCCTGGTGCGTGATGGCCACGGCGATCCGATCAACATGCGCCCGCGCATCATGGGCCAGATCGGTGGCGACGTGGAAGCGCTGACCGGGCACACGCGCACCGAGATGCGCACGATGAATGATCGTGACCTGGCCAGCACCTTCGCCCAGTACTACGACCGCAAGTACGACGCGATCAGCATCCCGGAAAAGAACATCGCACCGATCACCGAGGCCCAGGCACGTCCCGCACCGGTGCAGGCCGCACCGACGCAGACCGTGACCCCGGCCGCGCAGGCCGCTGTTGCGGCCGGTGCCGCGACCATCGCTGCCACCGCCACGGCTGCCGCAGCCAAGCCGGATGCACCCGGCATTTCGCTGGATGCGGCCTACAACGCCGGCGTGAAGTACGACAACGTCAAGTACGCGATCAACATCGAATCCAGCCAGTACTACCGTGGCAAGGGTGTCACCGGCAAGAACGTCGAGCAGGGCTACATCGACTGCTCCGGCTGGGTCGGCACGATGCTCAACAAGACCCAGGACGAGATCAACCAGAAGGCCGGCCACGCGGTGTTCGCCGACGCCGACAAGATCAAGCTGGGCTTCGCCGGCTCCGGCGGGATCGTGCACGAGGCCTACAAGGACTCGGGCGTGCTGCTCAAGCGCGACGACATCCTCAAGCCGGGTGCGCTGAAGGAAGGCATGGTGATCGGCCTGGATACGGCCAAGACCAAGCACGAGCACTGGAATGGCATCGACCACATCGTGATGGTGGTGCGTGACCCGAACACCGACAAGCTGCTGATCAGCCAGTCCACCGGCAAGCTGGGTGTGCACACGATGCCGGTGGAGGATTACCTCAAGCAGGTGAAGGACCACCCGAACTGGAAGCTGTTCGCCTCTGATCCGCTGCACCAGGCACGCGACCTGCTGGAGAACCGCAGCCAGACGCATGAGCAGGCGCAGGCCAAGAGCGCGTCCGAGCCGAAGCCGGCAGCGCCGGAAAAGCCGCAGACCAGCAACGAAGTACATAAGCAGGGTGCGCACGGCGAAGGTGTGCGCAGGGCGCAGGAACAGCTGGGCCACCTGGGATATGTGGGCGCCGACGGCAAACCGCTGGTCGAAGATGGAAAGTTCGGTCGCAACACCGAGGCTGCCGTGCGCCAGCTGCAGAAGGACAACGGTCTGGCAGTGGACGGCATCATCGGCCCGAAGACGCTGGATGCGATCAAGGACGCGCGCGAGCGTCCGCTGCTCAATGACGAGCGCCATCCGCAGAACCCGATGTACAACCAGGCCGTGAAGGGCATGGAAGGCCTGCCGGCAGGCACCTTCAAGGACCGCCATGCACTGGAGGCCGCCGCCGCTGCACTGACCAAGGAAGCGCAGGCCAGCGGCATGCAGCGCATCGATTCGGTGGTGCCCAGCACCAACGGCGAGCGCATGTTTGCCGTACAGGGCACCGCCGGCGACCCGGCCGCCTGCCGCGCGGCGGTGGAAACCCGCGCTGCCAGCGAGCAGAGCATGGCGCTCAGCAGTGGTGCGGTGCACGGTGCACCGAATGTCCTGCAGCAGCAGGACGCCCAGCAGGAGCAGGTGAAGCAGGCCCAGCGCGCCATGGGCCACTGAGCCAGGCAGGCGGAGACCAGGGGAAGGGCCGCGTACTGCGGCCCTTTTCCTTTCTGGCAGCTGAGCGGCCGCAGCGCTTTCAGCCTCGCTTCATGCCGCCTGACGCTAGATGAATGCGCAAGCCGCACGGGGATCGCGCGCAATGTTCCGGCAATGTCCGGGCACCAGCGTGGTCCCTACGGCAGCCGGGGCGCCCAGCGCCCTCCCTGCCCACCGTGGCATGCACCTCACAGGAGAACCCAACATGCTCAGCACTTCCGCACTCAGCTTCCGTGGTCTGGCGATGGCCCTGGCACTTCTTGCCGGCGTGGCCGTGGTCAGTGATGCCAGCGCGATGTCGAGGAAGGACAAGCGCACCGTGGTCGGTGCCGTGGTCGGCGGCGTGGCGGGTCACCTGATCTCCAACGGCGACCCGGCCGCCACCGTCGGCGGCGCGGTTGCCGGCGGCGCCATCGGCAACCTGACCACCTCCGACCGCCATGATCGCCGCTACGACGGGCGCTATGACCGCCGTTACGACCGTGGCTACGACCGCCGTTATGACCGGGGCTACAACCGCGGCTATGGCTACGACCGCCGCGATGACCGTCGCTGGCAGCGCGAGCGCCATGACAACCGTTACTACCACGACCGCGGCCGCCATCGCGGCTGGTAAGCGCGCCGGCCACAGGCCGCACATGATGTCCCTGACGGGCGGGTCGATGACCCGCCCGTTTGCGTCTGTGGCGTCCATGGCGTTGAATGCGCAGCCTTGGATGTTCCTTTACTCACCAGCGGCCGTGGCATGACTTCTTCCCCCCATCGCGTGCAGGGCCTCAACAACGACGAGGTCGCCGCCGACTGGCCAGCGATCGACGCGCAGGAGATCACCTGGCTGCATGGCCACTTTCCGCAGCTGGGCGCGGACAGCACGCTGCGCTGGCACAGCCCGCGTCCGTTGTCGGCCGCGGCCATCGTCGACGGCACGGGCGGTCCGCTCTTCATCAAGCGCCACCATCACAGTGTGCGCAGCGCTGGAAGCCTGGAGGAAGAACACCGTTTCATCGCACATCTGGCGACTGCCGGCATGCCGGTGGTGCAGGTGCTGGCCAGCAACGATGGCCGCACCGCACTCGAACACGACCAGTGGACCTACGAACTGCATGCGGTGGGCACCGGCAAGGACCTGTATCGCGAACTGCCTTCGTGGTCGCCGTTGACCGACGTCGCCCAGGCCCGCGAGGCAGGGCGCATGCTGGCCACGCTGCACCGCGCCGCGGCCAGCTACCACGCCCCGCAACGCAGTACCCATCTGCTGGTGGCACGCGACGACCTGATCCGCGCCGATGACCCGATCGCCGCGCTGAAGGCCGACCTCGGCAACCGCCCCGGGTTGGCCCGCTACCTGGCGCGCATTCCCTGGGAAGAACAGCTGCACCGCGACGTCCTGCCCTGGCACCACGGCCTGGCCGCGCGCCTGCAGGACGAACCACGGCTGTGGGCGCACAACGACTGGCACGTCTCCAACCTGCTGTGGAACGACGACGGCACGATTGCCACGGTGCTCGATTTCGGTCTGGCCTCGCCGACCAGCGCGCTGTTCGACCTGGCCACCGCGATCGAACGCAACGCGGTGGCCTGGCTGCAGCTGGAGCGCGGCACCGACGCGGTACGCATCGATATCGCCCTGGCCCTGCTGGACGGCTACCGGCAGGAATTGCCGCTGTCGCCCACGCGCGTGCACCTGCTGGCCGACCTGCTGCCGATGGTGCATTTCGACTTCGCTCTGTCCGAAGTGGAGTACTTCGAGGGCGTCACCGGCTCCACCGCGAATGCCGACGTCGCCTGGCAGCCGTTCATGCTCGGGCATCCGGCCTGGTTCGCCACGGCCCCCGGCCAGGCCCTGCTGGCGGCCCTGCACGCCGCCGCGTAAGCCGCGAGCCACCCAACACGCTGGGTACCCGGTAGATCGACGCCATGCGTCGATGATGCGCTCGGCCGCGGTCAGATCCCTTTCCGCTGGAAAGGGATCTGACCGCGGCTGAAGGGAGGTAGCTCGCAAATCCGTACCATTTGTAGTGAAATGGTCACCTGAAGCGGGGGTGCCTGGATCTGCCAGGCTGAGAGAGTCCCTTGGAACCTGATCCGGTTTGCACCGGCGTAGGGAGCTTTGAGCCGCAGCCACACCCCCGTCATGGGCCGGTGCACCTGCGCGCCGTCGCTTCGTCTCCCTTGTTGTCTGAAGACGAATCGAATGAACCGCTGCCTGCGCCCCACCCTGCTCGCCCTTGCCCTCTGCGCTGCCCTGCCGCTGTACGCCAGCGAGGCAGGCGCCGACGCCGTTGATGCTCCGCCGTCCTCGCCCACCGAACTGGCGGCAGTGCGCGTGCAGGCCGGCAAACCGAAGGCCGATACCTCGCGCGTCAACGCATTCGGCGGCGGCTCCTGGAAGGACACGCCCGCCTCGGTCAACGTGCTGGAGCGCGACTACCTCGACCGTCGCCAGGTACGTTCGCTGTCCGAGCTGGCCAGCAATGACGCCTCACTGGGCGATGCCTATGCGCCGGTGGGCTACTACCAGAGCATCGCCATCCGCGGCTTCGCGCTGGATGCGGCCACCGGCTACCGCTTCAACGGCATGTCCATCGCCGGCGAACAGCGCCTGGCGCTGGAGAACATCCAGGAAGTGCAGATCCTGAAGGGCGAAGCCGGCTTGGCGGCTGGCGTGATGGCGCCCGGCGGCATCATCAACTACGTGGGCAAGCGCCCGGCCGAAGTACGCACGGTCACCCTGGGCACCGATTCGGAGGGCTCGCGCTATGCCGCCGTGGATGTCGGCCACTGGCTGACCCCGCGCTTCGGCGTCCGTTTCAATGCCGCCTGGGATGCCAGTGATTCCTACGTCGAGCATGCCGACGGTCGCCGCAACTTCTATTCGCTGGCCACCGACTGGCTGATCGGCGAACACGGCAAGCTGGAAGTGGATGCCAACTACCAGACCAGCTCGCAGCGCTCGGTGTCCGGCTTCCAGCTGCTGGGCGCGCGCGAGCTGCCGCGCGGCGTCGACCGCGAGCGCCTGCTCGGCTACCAGCCGTGGCAGCGGCCGGTGGACATCGCCAGCACCAACATCACCGCCCTGCACACCTACGACTTCAACGACGCCTGGCAGTCGCGGCTGTCGATCGGTCACAGCCGCTCGGTGATCGATGACAACGTCGCCTTCGCCTACGGCTGCTACTACACCGCAGGGTGCGCAGACGGCAGCGTGCCGGGCAACTATTTCGCCCCCAACGGCGACTACGACATCTACGACTACCGCAGCCCGGATGACACCCGCCGTAACCAGCAGGCGCGTGCCGAACTGCGCGGCAGCTTCGACACCGGCAGCGTCGGCCACCAGCTGAGCATCGGCGCCGACTACTTCCGCCGCACCGTCGACAAGCGCCCGAGCGTCAACGAGTACGTCGGCACCAGCAACATCCACGATGCGCAGGTGCCGGTGTTCGAGCCCTCGCCGAAGATGCCGGGTGCATCGGCACGGCGCCTGGACAGCCGCCAGACCGCGTTCTTCGCGCTGGACCGGATGAGCTTCGGCGATGACTGGCAGTGGCTGGCGGGCGGCCGCTTCGTGCGCCTCGACGAGCGCGCCTACGACAAGCGCGGCACGCCGCAGCGCCACAGCCGCCTGTCGCGCTTCCTGCCGCAGACCGCGCTGGTGTGGAAGGCCACCGACCAGCTCAACGCCTACGCCAGCTACGTGCGCGGCATTTCGCTGGGCCAGGAAGCACCGTTCTGGACGTCCAACGCCGATACCTTCCTGCCGTCGATGCAGTCACGGCAGCTGGAAGTGGGTGTGAAGTACGTGCCGGTGGACGCCCTCACCCTGGGCGCCGCGGTGTTCCGCACCACCCAGCCCTACCAGTACGCAAAGCCGGACGGCAGTGATGCCGGCTACACCTTCGTCGAGGAAGGGCAGCAGACCCATACCGGCCTGGAACTGACCGCCAACGGCCAACTGACTGACGCGCTGCAGATCGTCGCCAGCGCCAGCGTGCTGCAGGCGCGCGCCCGCGACACCGGCACCCCGGCCTATGAAGGCCATCAGCTGGTGAACGTGCCGAAGGTGCGTGCCAGCGTGCATCTGGCCTACGCGCTGCCGTTCGCCGAGGGCCTGGACGTGACCGGTGGCTGGCGCTATGCCGCCGCCAACGTCGCCCGCGCCGATGGTGGTGTACGTGCACCGGACTATTCGGTGTTCGACGCCGGCCTGCGCTTCCAGCATCGCCTGCACGACCGCGCGGTCAGCTGGAACCTGTCGGTGGACAACCTGTTCAACCGCTTCTATTGGCGCGACACCGGCAGCAGCGGCGGTGACTACTACCTGTTCCCGGGTGCGCCGCGACAGGCTCGCCTGTCGGTGACGTTCGCGCTGTGAGCGGCGTCGCGCTCGAGTGGACCGCGGCCCTCTTCAGCATCCTCGGGGTGTGGCTGATGGCAAAGCGACGACTGGCCGCGTGGCCGGTCGGCCTGCTGTCGGTCGCGCTGTACGGCGCGGTGTTCGCCGAGGCCAAGCTGTACTCGGACACGCTGCTGCAGGTCGCCTTCGGCGGTTTCCTGGTCTACGGCTGGATCAACTGGCGCCAGCACGCGGCCGATGAAGGCAGCATCCGCATCGTGCCGCTGGCGCGCGGCACGCTGCTGCGCGACCTCGCCATCGGCCTGTGTGGCGGCGTCGCGCTTGGCGCCGGCATGCATACCTTCACCGATGCGGCGCTGCCGTGGCTGGACGCGATGCTGACCGCGTTGAGCCTGGTCGGGCAGTGGTGGCAGGCACGCCGACACGCCGCCTGCTGGTGGGTGTGGATCGTGGTGGACGTGGTCTACGTGGGCGCGTACCTGTTCAAGTCACTGCACGTGACCGCTGCGCTGTACGTGTTCTTCCTGGGCCTGGCATTGTTCGGGCTGCGGGCGTGGCGTGCAGCCGCACGTGAACCGCAGCTGGCAACGCGGTAGAGCCACGCCATGCGTGGCTGGCGGGCACCGGTAGACGCCAACCTTGGTTGGCGCTCACGTGCCGACCAAGGTCGGCATCTACCAAACGCAGCCACGCATGGCGCGGCTCTACCTGGGTTGCAGCACCAGCCCCAACCGCAGCGGCTGGCGCATGTCCTTCGGCGGCGCCGCCGGCAACGCCGTGGCCTGCAGCGTCGCACGCAGATCGGCATCCACCTGGGCATCACCCAAGCTGTCGAATTCCAGTTTGGAGATCGCGCCATCGCGGGCGATCCACACGCTCACCACCAGCGGTGTCGGCGTATCGGGATACTCCTGCAGCCAGGCCAGCAGGCGCTGGGCGCGTGGATCCTGTTCCTGCTGGAGGCGCTGCTGCAGTTCGCCGCTGACGGAGGCGGCATAGGCCATCCAATGCGCAGGCGCGTCCTGTGCGGACACGCTGGCGCTGCCCAGCGCCAGCAGGCCCAGCAACCATGCCAACGGGCGCCAACCACGGCGCGTGGTGCGCCTGTTGCCTGCAGAATCCATCACCCACGTCTCCACTGCCGTCCAACGCGCCATGGTCGGCGCTGCAGATGACAGGCAGATGGCGGCGCAGTAGAGCCACGCCATGCGTGGCTGTTCTGGGCAACCGGTTGATCCATCCACGCATGGCGTGGATCTACCTGGCTGCCCCACCCGGCGTGATCAGTCGCCCAGGTCGGCCAGCACCTTGCGCGAGGGGGCGAAGAAGGTGACGCCGGTGGTCGCGGTGGAGAAATCGAGAATGCGATCGTGCAGCGGCGCGGGATTGCCGATGAACATCCGCTCCAGCATCTTCTCGATCACCCACAGCCGACGCGTGTAGCCGATGAAGTAGGTGCCGTACTCGCCGCGCCCCGGATTGGCGAACGGCATGTTGTCGCGCAGGATCTCGTGCTCGCCGTCGGCATCCTCGATGGTGCACAGCGTCTTGTGCGACTTCTGCGCGTCGGCCGGCGCGTCATCCAGCTCGATGTTGTCGTGCTTGGTGCGGCCGATGATTGCTTCCTGCGCTTCGGTCTTCTGCGCACGCCAGGCATCGAGGTTGTGCAGGTACTTCTGCACCACCACGTAGCTGCCACCGGCATGGTCGGGATCTTCGTCGCCGACGATGGTCGCCTCCGGCAGCGACAGCCCCTCCGGGTTGGCGGTACCGTCGACGAAATCGAGCAGGTCGCGGCCGTCGAAGTAACGGAAACCGGCCACGTCATCCACCGCTTCCACGGCATCGCCGAAGGCCAGCAGAAGATTCTTCTCGAACGCCACGATCAGGTCCATCGTGCGTGCACGGATGTGGTACAGCAGGTCGCCCGGCGTGGACACGGCAGTGTGGGCAGCACCCTTCACTTCCTGGAACGGCTTCAACTCGCGCGGCGGCGTGCTGCCCACCAGCGGCGCCCACACGCGGTGGCCGATGGCCACGTTGCAGGTGAAGGTGCGCTCGATCTCGCGGATGGCGGTGTTCTTGATCAGGTCATCGGTGCTGGCCAGCACCTCGCGCACTTTCGCCAGCGACGCCTCATCGTCCTTCACCGTCAGCACCAGGAACGCGGCCGAATGGGTCAGCGGTGCGGTGATCTGCTGCGGCTCGTTGTCGAGCGTGTGGTTGAGGGCGGTGATGGGGGCGGGCTGGGCGTTCACGGCAGTTCCTGCTGGCTTGAGGCGGGCAAATCGCATGGGGCGATGTGCGGGCGATCATAGCGGAACGGCCTTGCGGGCGACGGAGCGGTTCTCAGTTCGCGGCGAGCGTAAGCCATCCGCTGGCAAGCGCGTGCGCCTGTTGCTCAGTGTCGGTGATCGAATGCTCCGGCTGCTCTGGCCGCCTGTCAATTTGAGGCCTCGCCATGACACTGCTAGCCTGCAGACATGCGGCCTGCAAGGGCTCGCCATCCACGCACTTCACGGAGGAAGCAGCCGATGTTCCGTTCACTGATGCGATGGCCGCATGTGCCCGTTGCCGTAGCACTGGCATTGCTGCTGGCCATCCCGATGCAGATTCGAGCCTCCAACGAAGGCCCCTTCTTCAGCGCGCTCGAACGCTATGGCGCCGATGACTTCAGCGGATGTGCGCAGTTGCTGGATGATCTTTTGCAACGTGGAGGCCGTTTTCCCGAGGGTGGCGAACTGCTGCTGGTTGAATGCACGGCAGCGGCCGGCGAGCGGGTAAAGGCGATGAACTACGTGACCACCTTGCTCCCCAGCGGCAGGCTGTCGTTCGATGACCTGCTGCACAAGGACCGGCCGGGATTGAATGCACTGCGCAACGACCCGGCGTGGCCGGACTTGCACAAACAGGTGCTGGCCGCCGAGCAGCGGCGCCTCGCATTGGTGGACGCGCCCCTGCGCAGGGAACTGCTGGAGCGCGCCGAGCTCGACCAGGTGGCACAGCACGCGGCTGTCGACGCTGGCGGTGGCGAGGCATTCAAAGCAACAGCTCCAGTGATCAAGGCCAACGCCGACTGGCTGAAATCGGTGGTAGCTGACAAGGGTTGGCCGACGTATGCCCTGGCTGGACATGATGGTGCCAAAGCCGCGTGGCTGCTGGTCCAGCACGCCGATCACGATCCCGTGTTCCAGGCCGATATGTTGCCGTTGATCGAGAAGGCCGCCAAAGCCGGTGAAGCTGATTCTGCAGATCTGGCACTACTGACTGATCGCGTGCTGCTGGCGCAGGGCAAACCGCAGCGCTATGGCAGCCAGTTCACACAGGCCGATGATGGCGCGATGGAACTCCGCCCCACCGAAGACATGGAAGGCCTGGATGCGCGCCGCGAGGCGATGGGGCTGCAGCCACTGGCGCAGTACAAGGCCACGCTCGCAGAGATGTACCGCAGGCCGGTCCGCTAGCACCGGGGCAACCAAGGCTCAGCCTTGGTCGCTCCATACTGCCAGCACGTAGCCGTCCAGATCGCGGAAGTGGAAGCGACGGCCACCGGGGAAAGCAAACACGTCCTGCACGATTTCGCCGCCGGCCGCGACGATGCGCTGCTGTGCATCTGCCAGATCCGAACAGTAGAGAATCACCAGCGCACCTCCCGTGGCTGCCACCGCCTCGTCAGCGACGAAACCCCCTTTGAGGCGGCCATCATCGAACTCGGTATAGGCCGGACCGTAGTCGGTGAAGGACCAGCCGAAGACCTGCCCATAGAACCGCTTGCTGCGGGCGATGTCGGCGACGTTGAATTCGATGTTGTCGATGCGGCGTTCGGCAGCAGTGGTGTCTGCGTGACTCATGGGGCGGCTCCGTGGTTGGAGCGCACAGCATCGGTCAGCGTTGAGCAGGCGTCTTGAACGAAACGGCCATCAACGCGCCCACTCCTGGCGCAGCGCACTGGCGGTCAGGCCGGACAGCTCGCGGGACTCGCGGCTGAGGTGCGCCTGGTCGGCATAGCCCGCCTCGGCGGCCAGCATCGCCAGACTGTGCGCGGGCTGTGCCTGGCTGCAGCGCAGGAACCGCTGCAGGCGCAGGATCCGCTCCAGCGACTTTGCACCGTAACCGAACTGCGCCTGGCTGAAGCGGCGCAGGGTGCGCGGGCTCATCGCCAGGTGGGTGGCGAGTGCATCGACGCTGACGTCGCCCTTGGCAGCGTGCGCGAACAGCACATGCGCACGTTTCGTGTGTTCGTCCACCACGGCCGCAGGCATGTTCTGTTGCAGGCAATCGGCCAGACGTTGCAGACGCTGCTCAGGCGCGGCATCACCAATCGAGGCCGCAACCTGCGTTGCCCATCGGGCATTGAATTCAATCAGCGGCACGGCCTGACCGACGATGTCAGACAAGTCGATGCCAAGTGCCGCCGATGCCTGCCCGGGCCGGAAACGCGCGCCCAACACCTGCGCACCAGGCGCCAGTTGCGGGTGTGCGGCGGTCCGGTCCGGCCCCACCACGAACAGGGCACCCTCACGCCAGAGGATATCCACGCAGCCATCGGGCAGCACGGTGATGCTGCCGCTGGCGTCGGCCGACAACTGGCTCTGCCAGAGCTGGCCGAACTGGCCACGCAGCAGCGCAGGCGCCAGGTGTTCCTGGTAGGCCGTGCCGGTGCCAGCGAGAGTGGAAGGTTCGCCCATGCCCCATTGTGGCAAAGCGAAACCGGAAAAAGAGAAGCCCGGCACGAGGCCGGGCTTCACTGGCGTATGGGAGAGAGGTCACACGCCAGTTACACGCACTAACGACAGGCGTTTGTTACCAGCTGAAGCGCGGGCCCACGAACCACTCGCGGTCGCCGGCCTTGGCCAGCTTCACTTCGCCACTCAGGCCCCAGTTCTGGTTGAACTTGGCGGTGGCGCCGACGCGGCCGTAGAACTCGCCGTCCGGGTTGATACCGTGCTTCTTGCTGTAATCCTCGTAACCGGCCAGCGCATAGCCTTCCAGGTACGGGTTGAACGCGGTGCGCACGCCCACTTCAGTGGAGTAGCCGTTGAAGTCCAGGCCGTGCTTCATATCAAACTTCTGGTACGCAACACGAGCCACCAGGTCGGTGTTCGGTGCGATGCCGTAGTTGTAGCCGGCACCGATGCGCCACTGGGCGACATCATTCTTGAAGGTGTCGGTTTCCTGCTTGCTGTAATCACCGAAGACATGGAAGTTCGGGTGCACGGCAACCGAGCCCTTCACGCCCCAGCCATCAGAGTGGCCGCCCTTGGCATCGGTGTTCACATAGCCGCCTTCAACGTAGTTGTACGACAGACCATCGGCAGCCGATGCGGCGAACGGCAGCGCGGCCAACAGACCCAGGGCAAGCAGCGAATTCTTGATCATCGGGATACACCTTTAATTATTTTGGTTTCGTCGAACGCCCCTCGGGAGGGGAGGGATAAGGGGCGTTCGACAGGTGTGAATTATCCGTTTGTTGATGAAATCAGCCCTGAATATTGAACTGACCGGTACATGAATGAGGTTCCTGTTCAGGGAACTCTCGATACGTCATGTAGTAGCCGTCGGGCGCAGGACGAAGGGCATGACCGCTTCGTGCATCTGAGAACTGCACGTGTAGCAGTGAGGTGCGGGCGTAGCTGTTGCGCGACGCTCATCTGCGCCCATTCATTAGGACAGCGTGAGCCCGCTTCATCCTGATGAATTGGCTGTATCGAAGCGGCGCAAGGGCATCGACCGATGCAGCACAGCTCGCTTGTTCCCGCTTGTTAAGGTTGGCTGCTTGCCGCACCTTCACGGCCCATCCACGTCTTCCAACTGCAGCTGAAAGCACTTCGCAGCGCCGGGAACAAACGCCGCTATATTCCAGACTCCCCAGACGAAGGAGGGAGTGGAATGTTCCTGACCAAGCAGCAAATCAACGCGGCACGTGCCGTCACCGTAGCCATCGTTGCTACCGTAAGCCTCGGTGCTTGCGCCACCTACAAAGACGAATTCGCTTCGATCAACTCACGTCTCGACCAGCTCGACGTGAAGGTGCAAGGCGCGGCGCAGAGCGCCGAATCCGCCAACCAGTCCGCACAGCAGGCCAACCAGCGTCTGGATCAGATTGAAGGCCGCGTCCAGCAGCTCGAAAGGGTCCCGGGCCGCAAGCCGCGCGGGTAACCGCTCTCCCACCCACTTTGATGAACGCTTGAACCAGACACCAGTGGCCTTCGCCGGCCACTGGTGTCTTTCAACCTCTCGGTCTTCATCCGAAGGAGCCGTCCCATTCGTACGTACTCATTCCCTGCACGCCGGGCCGTGTCGGCCGCGCTGACCATCGCGCTGGCATTGGCAGGCACCAGCGTGGCCAGTGCCAAGAATGGCAAGGAAGCAAAAGAAGCACCTGCCGCGGAAACGGCGAACGCCGCCGATGAACTTCCGCAGGGCCAGGAAGTATCCGAGACCGTCATTGCACTGGCCGGCTGGGTAGTCGCCAGCAAGGACAACCAGGGCTATCCGTTCGCGATCATGGACAAGGCCGCTGCGCAGGTCCTGGTCTTCGGCGGTGACGGCAAGCTGCGTGGCGCGGCGCCGGCATTGTTTGGTTCGGCCATCGGCGATCACTCGGCGCCCGGCGTCGCCAAGCTCGCGCTGAGCGCGATTCCAGGCCACGACCGCACCACCCCGGCCGGCCGTTTCATTGGTGGCTATGGCCCGTCCGAGGACGCCGGACGCGTGCTGTGGGTGGACTACGATTCCGCCGTGTCGATGCACCCGCTCCCCCCGGGCACCCCGAAAGAGAAGCGCAGCGAACGACTGGCATCCGCCACGCCGGACGACAACCGCGTCACCCACGGTTGCATCAACGTCTCACCCGGGTTCTACGAGCAGATCGTGAACCCCACGTTCGAGAAGGGCGGTGTGTTCTACGTGCTGCCGGACAAGGACTCGATCGAGGAAACGTTCCCAGAGTTTGCGCAGAGTCGCGCGGCTGCGAAGGGCGTGGATGAAAAAGACGCGCGACACGCCCGCAAGTGAAGGACGTTGAGGGCTGAAGACGCAGTCAGGGCGGAGCGCAGCGAGACCTGCCTCTCTACGCAAGTTCCAGCCGCGGCATCTTGAACGTGAACAAGGTGCCGGTGGCCGCGCTGGACTGCACCTCCAGCGTGCCGCCATGAGCGCGCGCAATCTCCGACGCAATGTAGATGCCGAGGCCGAGGCCGGGCCGTGGCTGCTCACTCTTCTCGCGAGAGAACGGACTGAATATGGCGTCCATCCTCTCTGATGGAATGTGTCCGTCGTTGTGTACTTCGAGCGTAAGCATTTCGGGCGTGGCGTTGACGGTCAGCGCAATTGGCGACGAGCGCGCTCCGTGTTCGGCTGCATTGGTGAGCAGGTTGGCCAGGAGCTGCGCCAATCTGCTCGGATCACAGACCACGTTGTCGTCCATCTGCATGCGGACCTTGATGTCCTGGCGGCCAGTGGCGATGGCCACCTCTTCCACAACCTTTTTCAGGTCTTCTTCCAGCGTGCTGGTCAGCTGCAGCGCGATGGGAATACCGCCGCCCAGACGCCCCCTGGCGAAATCAAGCACGTCGTTGATCAGTCCATCCATTCTGGCAACGCCTGAGGCGATGTGCGCGAGCATTCGTTGCTGACCTTCAGCGTTCAGCTCACATGCCAGCGAATCCGCGGCGATGCTGATTGCCTGCAGAGGACTGCGCAGGTCATGACCCAGCACGGCAATGAACTGGTCGCGCAGGTCGGCGACGCGGTGCGCGTCGGAGAGCGCAGTTTCCGCTCGCTCGAGGCGATCTTCCTTGTCGAGGTAGCTTCCTACCAGATCGGCCAGCAGCTCCATGGATCTCTGCACGTGGGCCACGTCGAAGCTGGCCGGTGCCGAGTCAATCGCGCAGAGTGTGCCGAAGAAACTTCCGTCCGGCCGATGGATGGGAACGGACGCATAACTCTCGAGCCCGTAGATCCGCGGCGTGTGATGCGTGGCGTAAACCGGGTGCTTGCTCGCATGCGCAAATACCACCGACGTTGCCGACTGCCTGATCTCATCGCAGATGGTTGTCTCGAGCACCAGTTGGCCACCCGGAACAAGCCCAAACCCCAGGGTGTCGAACGTGGCGCACGCGGTCCAGGTGGTCTGGGTCACGCGGGCAATGGCGGTGAAGCGCGAGCCCGTGATGTGGGCTACGGTCTCCAGGATGCGCGGCACGGCCTGGATTCGACCAATCTCGGCGATGTCGTCCAGCAGATGGGGGTCCGTCAGCTTCTGCATGGTCGTTCGTCCGGTGGGCAGCGCATCATCCCATGGAACCCGGGCGAAGGCTGATGCGAGGGCGATTGCCGCCTTTTCAGGCCAAGCCGTGGCGGGCCCCTGAGGCTGTCGCCTGAGGTAAACGAGCGGTTCTAGCTGGAAGCGGTCCCTGGGTGCCTCCCCCCAAAGACCGTAGCGCTTCAGCGCAGACCTTTTGCGCCCAGGCTACGCTGCTACGAACGTTCCGCTCGTTCCCCAGGCACCTCACAGCACTTTCGATTCGTTGGTGGACGACGCCATGGAGTGACGACTGCCCCGGAACGCAAGCGCACTGGCAACTGCCAGGACACAGGCACATGCGCCCGAGTAAGCCATGGCGAGTCGATAGCCGAAAAGCAGAGACTGATGCGCGACGTCACTGGACACAACCTGGCCAGTGGCCGCCAATTCATCCAGACGCGCAGTACCCGCGGACAAGCCCTCCGCAAGCGATCGCAGATGCGAAGGGTCGCCCCAGGGCAGGTTCGTTCCAAGTGCGTAGTCGGTACCTTTCACCAGGATCAACCCCACTACGGCGATGTTGATGGCGAGGCTGATGAATCTGGCGCTGGTATCCATGCCGGACGCCATGCCGGCACGATCGCTGGGCACCGAGTTGGTCGTTGTGTTGGTGATGGGCGTATTGATCACGCCCAGGCCTGAGCCTGCAAGAACACAGCCTGGCAGCATCGTCAGCCAGCTCGCGTTGTCCGCGCCTGCACCGATCGCCATCATGAGCATTCCGCCACCCATGACAGACATCCCGACAGGGATCACACGCTCGGGCCCGAAGCGCACAGCGAGACGCTCGCCATAAGGCGGAAGCAGCAGCGACGGCAATGTGTATGCCAGCACGGATAGGCCGGTCGCGATGTTCGAGTAGCCCAGTCCGTGCTGGAAGAACAATGGCAGGTACACCATAAGTGGCCAGAAACTGAAGTTCATGCCCATCGAGCCCAGCAATGCGCCCGAAAAGCGCCGGTTGCCAAAGATGGAAAAATCGAACATCGGGTCCGGCGCCCTGCGCTCGACCGCGATGAATACCGCCAGGCTGATGCCAGCAACCAGGGCGGCCGCCATGGAAGAGCCGCTTGCCAGGCCTGCAGGAATGCCCTGAGTGATGTACCAGGTGAAAGAGAAGACGGCCACCGAGAGCGAGACGATCCCCGCAAGGTCCAGTTTGCGGCGACTTGGCGCTCGGGATTCCCTGAAGCCCAGCGCGGCAAGAACCGTCGCGCCAATTGCCAAGGGCGCATGCACCAGAAACACCCAACTCCAGTTGCTGATGGCCACGACGCCAGCCCCAATGACCGGGCCGAAACCCAGTCCCACGCCAAAGACCACGCCCCAGATACCAAATGCCTTGGCTCGCTGTGCGGAATCACTGAACTGGTGGGAAAGCACCGTAAACACGCAGACCAGCATTGCGCCTCCCGCCGCGCCCTGCAGCGATCGAGCCACGATCAAGGCTGGCCCGCTGCGCGCAAGGCCGCAGGCCAAGGATGTGATACCGAACAGCAGCAGGCTGACCACGAATACACGCTTGCGCCCATAGCGATCCGCCAGTGCACCAGCCGCCATCAGCACCGTCGTGCAGGCCAGGGTGTAGGCATTCATGATCCACTGCAGGCCACTGAAGCTGCTACCCAGCTCTGCCTCCAGTATCGGCAGGATGACCGGCACGCTCGAGATTTCCAGCCCGAACATCAGGGATGCCACGCATGCCGCTGAAAGCGTCAGGCGGTCTCGAGCAGCAGGTGAAAGGGAAGTCATGGGTCTCCTCAGGCAGGTCCGGGATCTGGCACGCAGCAGCGTCGAATGAAGCTGCGCGTGTCGAATGAGCTGCCATCTTGGGGAAACCTCAAAGATGATAAAAATGATTTGATTTAATAGAATTGATCAATCTTCATCATGGATCGCTCCGGTGTTCTTTGACCCCGACCTGCTACGCGCCTTTGTCGCCGTCGTAGAGACAGGTGGCTTCACCAAGGCGGGTGAGCGCATGAGCCTTAGCCAATCCGCCATCAGCCACCAGATCCGGAAGCTGGAAGAGCAGGCGGGCAGCGCCTTGCTGAAGCGGACCACGAGAAGCGTGACACTCACCGAAGACGGCGAGGACTTCCTGCGTCATGCGGAGCAGATCCTTGCTGCCCAGAGCCTGCTGGTTCGCCGATTCCAGAAGGCTCCCGTTACCGGCGCAGTGCGCCTTGGCGTGCCCGAGACCTATGCCGGCGATCTGTTGACCGCAATGCTGTCGCGCTTCTCCCGCAGATTTCCGGCGGTGCGGTTGGATGTAACCGTGGAGCCCTACGGAGCGCTGAACGAGCAGATACATGCAGGAACACTCGATCTGGCGGTGAACCTGTTTCTGCGGGAGGACGTTGACTGGCCGCTTCTGAGGCGAACGCGTTTCGTCTGGGCCATCGGTTCGGGGTACGAGCATGAACCGGAGAAGGCGCTGCCACTCGCCCTCGCGCCCAGTCCGTGCATGCACCGGGACGTGTGCGTTGAAGCACTTGTTGAAGCCGGCCTCGAGTGGCGCGTCGCCTTCAGCTCGGCGAGCCAGCAGGGCTTGCGATCGGCTGCAAAGTCGGGGCTCGCCATCACTATCGCGCTTGAGGATGACATCCAGGATGGCTTGGTCATTGCCGGCGATGGCTTGGGACTTCCCGCGCTCCCCGCAGCGAGCTTTCGGCTGATGCGTAGTGCGGCCGCCGGCACACCCGCGGTAGAGGCACTGGAAGAGCAGTTGATTGGCACAGGCGACGTCGCGTCTTCGATTCGTACGCTCGCTCAGCGCAGCGGCTGAAACCCAGCGAGTGACCGGTAGGCTTGTTGATGGCCGGAAATGGATATCAGCGTGAGATCAGCGTTGTTGATCGGGAGCCGGGCGGAAGTCCGCTCCTGGCCCGAAGCTGACACGGTCCTGCAGGCGCGCCCTACATGCGCCGTTTGTTCAATGCAACTCGTGCTCAGCCAGACATGATCTATCGGTCCCAATGCAATCTCGCACCGATGACAGATTCCGACACGCGCCGTTCGCCAGTCCAAAGTACCTTCCGACGTTGTGTCATCGGCGGAGAACGAAGGGACAGATCGGCCCCACCGCAGGTAACGGATGGGGCGATAGCCTTCTCGACCCTGTCTTCCCTGGCCGCAGTATTGAGCGATGAGAACCGCCGGCTGTTGCGACTGCTGCGCGAACTTCAACCCAGGTCCCTCACCCAGCTGTCTGAGCAATGCGGGCGTAAGGTTCCAAGCCTTTCTCGTACCCTTCGGATGATGGAAGGCTATGGACTGGTTGAACTGAAGCGGGTCGGGGCGTCTGTCGTGCCATCTGCCATGGCCACGCGCTTTCTCATAGAGCTCGATTAGAACCACGTTGTGCCGCCCAATCGCGGAGTTCTGTCGTCATTGCCTCGCTGAGGCGACAGCACACTACGCAGGCAACCACGACGCATGTCGCATATTCCTCTATCGCTTAGGGCCCTTGCGCCATCGGCGTTTGGGGCGGCTTAACAGCATGCAAGAATGCCGAAAGCGTCTTGCATCAAGCGTTGAATGCAACTCTTCTGATTGGCGCTACGCGTCGGCACAGGTACAGATGACGAGCCACCTCATCTGGGGTGGCCGGGCCTCGAAAACCCGTATCGACAATGAAGTGATTGCGCTTGCCGGCCGGCGTCACCTCGCGTGGCGCCGGTCGGCAATCCGTCTGCCGGCTACGGCGGGCGGAGCGTGGAGGCCCTGTGCCTGCCGGTTCATTGTCCCGGTTTTCGAGCCACGTCTCCGCCCGCCACCTTTGTGTGGCGGCTACCGTCTGTCCTGCACGGAGCCCCAGCCATGACTACACCGGAATTCCCTCGCCCCCACCCCTATCGCGTTGCGGGCGATGAGGTATCAGAGCAACCACCTGCGCTCGACCCCACGGCTTTCATTGCCACCCTGACGCGGATCGGCAACGGCGCAGCCGCCGACGGCCAGCCGTGGCCGGAGCGTCATCAGATGCCGGGCCGTCGCATGGCACTGGCCGATGCGGACTGCGCACTGGCAGGCCTGCGCATCGCGCTGGAGATGCTGCTGGCGGCCGAGCGCGTCCGCCAGAACGGCCCGGACGACGAATACGTGGGCGATCGGGTGATGGAGGGTTTGATGATGGCGTGCCTGGCGCTGACCGCGCAGGTCAGTGCGCGGATGCGACCGGAGGAATAACGCCGGAACCTCTTCCGGCGTTAGCGCCCATCACTCGCAGGAATCGCCTTCTTCCTTCAGCATCGCTTCGTCCACCGGCCGCTCGCGATCGATCAGGGCACGCTGCTCCGCGTTCGGCTCGCCCAGCCACCACACCTTGCAGCGGGCCGTAAGGCGGCCGACCATCTTCGACTGCGTCGGCGAGTACAGCATCGCCAACGCGGTGGTCGGGCACTGGTGCGCCTGGCAGGCGGTGTAGAGCCACCACGGCTCGCCCTGCAGCACCATCAGTTCGCCAGGCCCGCTGGGACCACTCAGCAGGCGTTCACGCAGGGAGGGGATGCTCTTGTCGGGCGATTCGGCCGCCGCAGTGTTCTTCATCAGGGCATTGAACGCGGCCAGCACCTTCGGGTCCTTGCGGCCGCAGTCGTCCACGGTGTTGCCGCCGACCAGGGTGAAGAAATAGGTGGCCAGCGGATTGTCCTTGCAGGTGAGCTCCGCGCCGGGGGTCTCGCCTTCCGGCTCACCTTCGTTGTCCCACACCGAAGGGTCCACGCCGTCTTCGATGGACGGCTCGTTTTCGACCACTGTAGCGGTGGCGGCTGGAGCTTCTGTCGCCGGTGCGGCGGCAGCGGTGCCTGCGTCCGGTGCGGGTGCCGGTGTCTGCGTGCAGGCGGCCAGCAACGCGACCATCGCCGCCATTCCAATCATTCGAGACGTCATTCCCTGTCCTGTGTGCATTCGCCCAGCTGGCGCCCGCGTGATTCTACCCGCCAGCCAAGACGGATACTCTGGCAGTCATGCTTTCCATCACCGCCAGGATGCAGACGCATGCACCGTTCAAGACTTGCCGTGATTGTTCTCAGTGGCCTGTTGCTGGCCGGGCCTGTTGTTGCGCAGGAATCGGCTGCCCCCTCGCCCGCCGCACGTGTTGCCGATGTCGCCCTGCCCGCTGCGCTGGATCGGGTGCTGCGCGATTACGAACAGGCGTGGCGCACGGGTGATGCGAAGGCATTGGCGGGGCTGTTCGCCAAGGACGGTTTCATCCTGCAGAGCAACCAGCCGCCTGTGCGCGGGCGCGCGGCAATCGAGGCAGCGTATGCCGGCCAGGGAAGCAGCCCGTTGCGACTGCGCGCGCTGGCCTATGCCGCCGAGGAAACCACCGGTTACATCATCGGCGCCTACACCTACGGCAACAACGTGGGCGATACCGGGAAGTTCACGCTGACGTTGAAGCGGGTAGCGGGTGGGCCGTGGATGATCTTTTCGGACATGGACAATACCAACGCACCGCCGCGGCCGCGATGATGGGCGTTACGGGTTCCACAGCAGATCCACGCCATGCGTGGATGGGGTTCGCGCACGCACAAAAAAAACCCCGGCGCTGGGCCGGGGTTTTTCGATTCACTTGAACAGCGTGTCCGGATACTCCGGTTTCTGTTCGCGTGCCAACAGCGCACGCAATCCTTCTTCCGGGGTCTGCTCGCCATGCAGCACGGCGCGCACGCGGTCGGAGATGGGCAGGTCGATGCCATGACGGCGCGCCTGTCGCATCACTTCGTCGGCGGTCTGCACCGACTCGACCACCTGGCCGATTTCGCGGATGGCGTCCTGCAGCGTCTGCCCGCGGCCCAGGGCCAGGCCCAGGCGGCGGTTGCGCGACAGGTCGCCGGTACAGGTCAGCACCAGGTCGCCCAGGCCAGCAAGGCCCATCAGCGTTTCCGGCTTGGCGCCGATTGCTGCGGCCAGGCGAAGCATTTCGTTGAGGCCGCGGGTGATCAGGCCGGCACGGGCGTTCAGGCCCAGCTGCATGCCATCGGCCACGCCGGTGGCCACGGCCAGCACGTTCTTCATCGCACCGCCCAGCTCGGCACCGACCATGTCGTCGCCGGTGTAGGCGCGGAACGCCGGACCATGCATCGCCTCGGCCACCGTCTGCGCGAACTCGGGCACGTCGCCGTGCACGGTGATCGCGGTCGGCAGGCCCAGGGTTACTTCCTTGGCGAACGACGGCCCGGTGACAACGGCCAGCGGCACGTCCTCGCCCAGCACTTCGCGCGCCACTTCATGCAGGAAGCGGCCAGAGCCGGGCTCGAAGCCCTTGGTCGCCCAGGCCACGCCGGCACCGGCCGGACGCAGCGGCGCCAGCGCGCGCACGGTTTCACCGAATGCGTGCGACGGGGTCACCACCAGGATCCAGGCGGCACCCTCCACCGCCGACGCCAGGTCGGTGGTGGCGCGCAGCGATTCCGGCAACGGAATGCCCGGCAGGTAGCGCGGATTCTCGTGGCGCTGGTCGATGGCTTCAACCACGGCGGCATCGCGCCCCCACAGCACGGTCTGGCGACCGTGCCGGGCGAGCAGCGTAGCCAGCGCGGTTCCCCAGGAACCGGCGCCGAGTACGGCAATCTTGTCAGCGGTAGTGCTCATCCGTGACGTCGCGGCCGGGATCAGGCGTTGCCGGCCGGCTCGGAGTCAGCCAGCGACGGTGCGTCGCCCTGCTCCTGGCGCTGGCGCAGGGTTTCTGCGTACAGGCCTTCGAAGTTGATCGGCTGCAGGAAGAACGGCGGGAAGCCGCCGGCCTGGATCAGGTCGCTGACCAGCTGGCGCACGTACGGGAACAGGATGTTCGGGCACTGGGTGCCGAGCAGCACGTCGATCGACTGCGGGTCCAGGCCGACCAGGCCGAACACGCCGGCCTGCTTCACTTCGGCCACGTACGCGGTGCGCTCGCCGGCCTGGCAGGTCAGGGTCACGGCCAGCACGACTTCAAAGGCATTCTCGCCCAGACGCTGGACCTGCTGGTTCAGGTTGAGCTGCAGTTCCGGCTGCACCTGGTCGTTGAAGATCGACGGAGCATTCGGCGACTCGAAGGAAACGTCCTTGACGTAGATCTTCTCGACGGTGAACGCGGGGCCGGTGGCGGCATCGACCGGCGCGACAGCGCCGTTGGTGGTCTCTTCGGACATTTCCAGTAACTCCAGTGAATGCAATGAAAACGATGGTCGAATTACTGCGATGGGGGCGGCGGAGGGCGCAAACAAGGCCACTTCCGCCACCGCCTGCGATCAGTTGCGGCCCTTGACCAGCGGCAGTTCTGCCTGCTGCCACGCGGGGATGCCGCCGTCGAGCACGAAGACCTTCTCGAAGCCGGCCTTCTTCAACGCCTTGGCGGCGGTCTCGGACGCGTTGCCGCTGCGGCACACCAATACCACCGGGGCCTGCTTGGCGTTGGCCACCAGCTTGTGCTCGGGGCCGAACGCGCTGGCCTGGGCACTGCGGCTGCCGGCGATATGGCCCTTTTCGAAATCGGCGCTGGGCGACAGATCCACCACCACCGTGCCGCCCGCATTGATCAGCTGGGTCAGTTCGGCGGGCTTGATGCCCTTGAAGCCCCGGAACAGGCGGCGGATTTCGGTGACGATGAGGGCCACGGTCAGGCCGACCAGGGCCGCGGACAGCATCGGGTTTCGGCCTGCGAAGGCCAGCAACTCTTCGTAATTCACTCAGGTCACGGGTCGATTAAGCGGGCGCCGATTGTCGCACAAGCCGGACGCGACCCGTCACTGCCCCTGCCAGAGGTCCGGCAGGCCCGCGCTTTGCCACCAGCGCTTGGCTTCCGGATCCCAGCGCCAGCGCTCGGTCACCACCACGGTGCGCTCGGCCTGGGTGTTCTGGTTGATCACCCCGATTTCCACCCGGCGCTCGACCAGGCCGCCATCCAGCGCTGCCGTGCTGCGCTCGCGGTAGGACGACACGCGCAGCTGGGCATAGCGGTTGAGTTCGAATTCGGTCGGCGGCTTGGACTTGCGCAGCTGCGGGTCCAGATAGGCGATGGCGTCGTCCATGCTGCCCCAGCGGATGGTGGCGCCGTAGGCGATCTGGGTCTCTTCCAGCAGCTTGCGCTGCTTGCGGCTGAGGTCGTCGGCGGCAGCGCCGGCGGCGGCGCTGAGCAGCAGCAGGGAACACAGGAGGATCTGGATGAGGCGGCGCATCGGTGGGTTCCGCAGGGCGTCAGCCTGCCATCCTACCCTTTGGCGAAGGCAACGAAACGACCACTGAATTCGGCCGCGGCCTTGCCATCGGCGCCCGGCTGGGTCGCGACAATGCTGATGCGGGCCTTGCCGCGCTGGCGGAACGTGGCCAGGAAGGTGTCCCAGGCGCCGCTTCCGGTGGCTTCGGCGTGGGCGTGCAGGTCTTCATAGACCGGCGCCAGGTAGCGCAGGTTGCTGTCGGCCACGTAGACCTCGGCGTCGTGGCCGGCCAGGCGCAGGCGCAGGCTGACCAGCGCCCAGCCGGACAGGGTCAGCACCGAGGCCAGGCTGCCGCCGAACGCGTTGCCCTTGTCGTTGACGTTGGCCACCAGCGGCGCGGTGATGCGCAGCACGCCGTCGGCATAGCCATCCAGGCGGATCTGCATCGCGCGGACCGCCGGCATGCAGTCCAGCACGTCCTGCAGGGCAGCCAGCGAAGAGGTCAGGGCATCAACAGCCATCAGCAGCAACCACGACAACAAAGGGCCCGCATAATGACGGGAATGGCCAACCATACGATACCCACTGGCTGGACCCTGATCTCACTGCGCCCGCAGGGTCAGCAGGCGGCGCTGCGCCACGCCGCAGCAGCGCTGGGAGGCCGTACCGTCGCGCTTTCGCCCTGGCGGCTGCAACGTCTGCAGGACATTGCCGCATTGCAGCAATTACAACGGGCGCTGACCAGCGATCGGGTGGTGTTCACCAGCCCGGCCGCTGTCGCGGCGGCGGCCAGCCTGCTACCGCTGGCGGCAGCGCAACGCAGCCCGTGGCTGACCGTGGGTGAAGGCACCGCGCGCGCGCTGCTGGCGCACGGCGTCGCCGACGTCCATGCGCCCCAGCGGATGGACAGCGAGGGCCTGCTGGCGATGCCGGTGCTGGGCGATGTACGCGGCATGCAGATCGGGCTGGTGACCGCACCGGGCGGGCGTGGGCTGATTGCCGCCGAACTGCAGGCCGCAGGCGCACAGATCATCCGCGCCGATGTTTACCGACGGCTGCCGCTGCGCTTGTCGCGGCGCATGCTGGCGCGTTTGGCCCGTTCTCCGACGCCCTGGCTGCTGGCAGTCAGCAGTGGCGAGGCATTGCAGCGTTTCTGGCAGCAGTTGCCTGCACACTGGCAGCAGCGGCTGCAGGCGAACGCGATCGCACTGGTGGCCAGCGAGCGACTGGGCGCGCAGGCGCAGGCACTGGGGCTGACCCGGGTGGTGCGCAGCGAAGGCCCCACCCATCTTCAGTTGATCGCCGCTGCACACACGGCGCTCACCGGCCCGGCAGCGACCTGAACAGGCACCCGGCAGTGGCTTGCCGGTGTCGTTGGCAACAGTGATGCTGTGCACAACGCTGCCTGCCGGATCTGTTCCGGCGTTGCCGCCGACAAGGAAGCCCGATGAACGACACTCTGCCGCCCGCTCCATCGCCCCATCGCCCCGTGCGCTGGCTGCTGCCGCTTGCCGTGCTGGCGGTGCTGGGCGCGGGCGGCTATGCCGGTTACCACTATTGGCAGAAGCAGCAGAGCGACCAGCTGGCACAGGCACAGACCACCGCCGTGCAGCTGAAGGGACTGGAGGCCACGGTCGAGGCTTTGCGCCGCGACCAGCGCGCTGCCAGCCAGCGCCTGCAGGATGCGGCCACCACCAATCGGGTGCTGCGCGATGAAATGCTGGGCCTGTCGCAGCGCAGTGCCTTGCTGGAAGAAAACCTGGCCAAGCTGGCCGACAGCGCCAACCAGGGCCGCCAGGCGGTGCAGCGCGATGAGGCCGAACTGCTGCTGACCCAGGCCGCGCAGCGTCTGGCGTTCGCCGATGACGTGGATGGCTCGCGCCGGCTGTATGCGCTGGCCGCCACTGCACTGGCCGATCTTCCCGACAGCGACGGCCTGAACCTGCGCCAGGCACTGGTGCAGGAACGCAACGCGCTGGATGCGTTGGGCGCGGGCCCTCGCGTGCAGTCGCTGCAACGCCTGGACGCGCTGGGCAAGGCCCTGCAGGGCCTGCCTTCGCAGATCGCGCAGACGCCCGCCGACAACACCGCGAAACCGTGGTGGCAGGCCGCGCTGGCGCCCTTCGTGGACATCACCCCGAGCCGTCTGAACGGTCCGCTGACCACGGCCGAGCGCACCACCATCGACACGGCGCTGCAGCTGGAACTGACCCTGGCCCGCGCCGCGATCGAGCGCGGCGATGGCAGCGGCCGCGATGCCGCGCTGAACAGAATCGATCTCTGGGCGCAGCGGCGCTGGCCGGATTCACCGGACCTGCGCGCGCAACGTGCTGAACTCCATGCCCTGCGCACGCTGCCATTGCAGGCCGATGACACCGTGCTTGGCAGCACCCTGCAACAACTGCGTACCCAGACCGACCGGAGGTAAGCCCCTATGAAACCCCTGCAATCACTGGTCGTGCTGTTACTGGCAGTGGCGATTGGCGTGGTTGCCGCGCAATGGCTCGGCACCGATGACCTGAACCGCTACGGCGAAGTGACCCTGCGCTACGCCGGCTACGACTACCACAGCAACCTGCCGAAGGTGGCACTGCTGTCGGTGATCGGCGTGCTGGTGCTGTGGCTGCTGTGGAGCCTGATCGCCGCACCGTTCCGTGCCTGGGGCCGCTACCGCCGCAAGCAGGGCCGGGTACGCCTGATCGATGGCCTTCTGGCCTACGAGCATGGCCAGTGGCAGCGCGCCGAGAAGCTGCTGGACGGCGCCGCCAAGGATCCGGAAGTGAGTGGCGTTGCGCTGGCCAATGCCGTGCGCAGTGCGCAGGTCCGCGCCGATGCACCCGCTGCCGAGGCGCTGCTGCAGCGTCTGGGCGAAAGCGATGCGACGTTGCAGGCGCTGCTGCGCGCCGAACAGCTGCTGGCCAACGATCTGCCGGTGGATGCGATCAACGCACTGGATGTGGCGGCGATCCAGCCGCTGCCGCCGCGCGGTCTGTGGCTGCGTACTGAAGCGCTGGCCCGTGCTGGCCGCGCGCATGAGGCTTACGGCCAGCTGGGCGCACTGCGCCAGACCAAGGTGCTGCCGGCCGAGGCCAGCAGCGAACTGGAAGCCCGCCTGGCCGCGCAGGCACTGCTGGAAGCCGGCGACGTCAACGCACTGGCTACGCAATGGGAAGCCACGCCGAAGGCGCTGCGACCGACCCCGGACGTGGTTGCCGCCTACGCCACCCGTGCGGTTGCACTGGACTGGGACGAACCGGCACTGCTGGCGCTTGAGCAGGCGCTGGACCATCGCTGGGATGACGAACTGGTGGCGCTGTATGGCCGTCTGCCGGCCGAACGTCTGGCTACACGCCAGGCCAACCTGCAGCGCTGGCGCAACGTGCACGACGATTCGGCCGCCCTGCGCCTGGCCCAGGGCCGCATCGCGCTGGCGCAGCAGCAATGGGATGCCGCCGACGCGTTCCTGCATGAAGCCATCGCCGCTGGTGCCGGCGCCCCTGCATGGGAAGCGCTGGGCGAAGCCTTCGCACAGCGTGGCGAGCACGTGCTGGCCGCGCAGTGCCTGACCAACGCACTGCGCCTGCAGCGCGGCGAGGACAGCGTGGCGCTGGTACGGGCATCGGCAGCGGCCACTGAAACGCCGCTGCATGCGACCGTCGAAGAGCAGTCGATTGCACCGTTGCCGCCGGTGTATGACGCCAACGAAGAGCGCGACGAGTTCGGCAACCCGCGGTTGCCGTAGCCCGCTTCGGTAGACGCCAACCTTGGTTGGCGTGTGGCCGCACCGGGATCACAAGAACGCCGCCCATCGGGCGGCGTTCTTGTGTGTAGATCCACGCCATGCGTGGATGCTCATCGAGCAGTGCCAAGCGAGCTTGGCATCTACCAGAGCAGTCGCATCAACGTTCGACGATCGCCACCACGCCCATGCCGCCGGCGGTGCAGATCGACACCAGCGCACGGCCACCGCCGCGCTCGGCCAGCTGCTTGGCCGCCGTGGCGATCACGCGTGCACCGGTGGCGGCGAACGGGTGGCCGGTGGCCAGCGACGAACCCAGCAGGTTGATCTTGTCCGGGTCGATACGCCCCATCGGTGCATCCAGGCCCAGGCGGTTGCGGCAGTAATCCTCGCTCTCCCACGCACGCAGGGTGCACAGCACCTGTGCGGCGAAGGCTTCGTGGATCTCGTAGATGTCGAAGTCCTGCAGGGTCAGGCCGTTGCGCTTGAGCATCTCCGGCACGGCCACGGTCGGTGCCATCAACAGGCCTTCGCCGTGCACGAAATCGACGGCCGACACGTGTGCATCGCGCAGGTAGGCCTGCGGCTCGTGGCCATGCGCCCGCGCCCACTCCTCACTGGCCAGCAGCACGGCGGCGGCGCCATCGGTCAGCGGGGTGGAGTTGGCAGCAGTCAGGGTGCCGCGGCCGGACACCTTGTCGAATGCCGGCTTCAGCGTCGCCAGCTTTTCCAGCGAGGTGTCGGCGCGCAGGATGTTGTCGCGCTCGACGCCGCGGAACGGTGCGATCAGGTCGTTGAAGAAGCCACGCTCATAGGCGGCAGCCAGCTTCTTGTGCGAGGACACCGCCCACTCGTCCTGCGAGTCGCGCGAGATGTTCCACTCCTTGGCCATGTCTTCGCAGTGGTCGCCCATGCTCTTGCCGGTACGCGGCTCGGCCACGCCCGGGAACTCCGGCTTGAGCTCGGCGAACTTGAAGCCGGAGGTCAGCGCGCGGATCTTGTCGCCGGTGGTCTTGGCTCGGTTGGCGGCCAGCAGTCGCGCGCGCAGCTTCTTGCCGTACACGATCGGCACATCGGAAGTGGTATCCGAACCGCCGCCGATGCCGGACTCGATCTGGCCCAGCGCAATCTTGTTGGCAACCGTGATGATGCTGTCCAGCGAGGTGCCGCAGGCACGCTGCAGGGTGATGCCGGGGGTCAATGGCGACAGACCCGAGGACAGCGTGGCTTCGCGGCCCAGGTTCCAGTCGCTGGAGTGCTTGATGACCGCACCCATCGCCACTTCACCCAGCTGCTGGCCGTGCAGGCCGAAGCGCTCGACCAGCGCTCCCAGCGTGCGCACCGACATGCCGAGGTTGCCGACATCCGAATACGCGGTGTTCTGGCGGCAGAACGGAATGCGGACGCCACCGAGGATGGCGACGGGACGAGCGTTGGGCATGGAGATACCTGGCATGGATGAGGGTGTCTGCAACATGGCCTGCACGACAGAGCAGGCATAATGGGGCCAAGTGTAGCTGCCGCCCTGTGATGGGCCAACCGTGGAACCATGAGCAAACCCGACCCTGCGATGAATGCCCTTGGCGTGCTGGCCCTGGAACTGGCCGGCGGCGAAATCCCCCGCCAGGCGGTGCTCAGCGCTGAACAGGCCGGTGAACTGGCCGAACGCGTCGGCCGCGACCTGTCCAAGCTGGTGCCACAGGTGGCCGAGCTGGACCTGGTGTTCGCCGCCGCCCATTTCGATCCGGCCGAAGTGCTTCGCCCGGGCTGGCCGATCCATCGCCGCCTGGAAGAACTGCAGATGCGCGCGCCCGGCCGCAACCAGGGCCCGCGCGTGCTGGCCTTCGGCGCCGATGCCAGCGGTGATGTACCGCTGCCATTCCAGGCCGACGCCACCCTGGTAGGCGGTGGCCTGCGGGTGGTGCCGTTCCTGCTGACCGGCAGTGACGTGGCAACCACGGCGGCCGTGGCCGATGCACTGGAAGAGGTGCTGCTGGCCAATGGCATGGCCCATGCCGACACCGCGCTGATGGCACAGAACACGTTCGGTGCACGCGTCGAGCACGCACGCTATTTCACCGTGAACGACCTGGCCGCGATGATGTCGATGCAGTACGACAACCAGGGTCTGGCCGCGCTGTGGCCGCTGATTGAAACCGCGATCATGGCTCCGGGCCAGGACGAGTGGCTGAGTGACGCGCCCGAGCCGTTGCTGCGCTATACGCAGGGTGAAGCGCGCATGGCGCTGTTCGATCCGGCCGGCTGGTGCGCGCATTACAACCACGGCAAGGGTGACTGCGAACGCCTGCAGGGCATCTACGAGCAGTTCCTGATGCGCCAGCGGCAGATGGCCGCAGTGCTGGAAGCGCACGGTGTGCCGGTGCTGTTCGTGCATTGCGAAGCTGGGCAGGACGCGCGCGAACTGCTGGCGCGCTGATAGGAAACGGTGGCCGCGACGTGTTGTAGAGCAGAGCCCATGTTCGGCTCAGGGCCCCGGAAGAGCAGCCGAGCGTGGGCTCGGCTCTACAGGAAGCAGTGCAAAGAAAAACGCCGGCTTGCGCCGGCGTTTTTTCATTTCTTACGGGGCCTTGCTGATCACCGCGCACGCCAGTCGCGCACCGGCGTTGCCGGTCGGCTGGGTCTTGTAGTCGTCCGCGTCGGCGTGGACGATCAGACCGCGGCCGATGATGTCGAAATCATCACCCTTGCCGATGTTGACGTTGCTCGACACCGGGCTGTCGATGGTGGCTACGCCCTTGTCGTCGGCCTTGATGTTGGGCATGTCGCCACCGTGGTGCGGGTCGGTGGCCACGTTGCCGTGGTCCTGCTTGCCCGGGTTGAAGTGGCCGCCGGCGCTCATGCCGTCCGGCGCGCTGCAGTCACCCTTCTCGTGGATGTGGAAGCCGTGCTCGCTGCCCGGCTTCAGGCCGGTGATCTGGCCGGACGCGTGAACCTTGCCGTCGACCAGCTTGAAGGTGATCGAACCCTTGGTTTCATTGCCCTGGGTCGGTGCCAGCTCGGCAGTGGCCGAGGTATTGGCTGCCGGGGCCGCTGCGGTAGCCGGTGCAGTGGCCGGATCGGCCGGTGCTGCCGAACCTTCGGCCGGGGTGGTGGCCGGGGCTTCGGCGGCCGGTGCGGCCGGTTGCTGGTTGCAGGCGGCCAGGCCCAGTGCAGCGATGGCGGCGAACAGCGAAGTGTGGATCAGACGCATGGAAACTCTCCTTGGAAAATGCCGGGGGCGTGATCAGCGGGTTACCCGGATCACGCCGCAGGCGATGCGGACGCCGGCATTGCCGGCGGGCTGGCTGCGATAGTCGTCGGCCCTGGCATGCACCACCAGTGCACGTCCGGCGATATCCGTGGCGGCGCCTCCACCCAGAGTAACGCCCTTCAGATGCACATCGATGTTGGCACGACCCTGCGCATCGGCCTGCAGGTTGTCGATGTCGCCCAGGTGGTGCTTGCCGCTGCCGGCACGACCGTGCGCGACACCGGCAGGATTGAAGTGGTTGCCGGCGCTGCTGGCATCCACCGCGCTGCAGTCGCCGCGCTCGTGGATGTGGAAACCGGCCTGCTGCATCGGCTGCAGGCCTCCCACCAGACCGGTGAGGTGCACGCCGCCCGGTTCCACCATCAACGCCAGGCGGCCACTGACGATGCTGGCCGAGGCAGGCGCCAGGTTGGCTTCGGCCTGCTTGGCGGTGCTGACCACCGTTGCCGGAGGCGGTGTGGGCTGCGGCTTCTTCGGCGCGCTGCCACAAGCGGACAGGAGCACGGCGGCGGACAAGGGCAGAAGGGCGAAGGACAAACGCATCGAGGACTCCTTGCAGGTAACACTACGGACGGCATCGTCCATGGAGGATCAACAGTTCGGCAAGCGGGTGCGAGGATCGCGTGCAGGCACCGTTCAATGGCCACCGCGGCGGCGACCGGCGCCCAGCTTGCGGGTAAGCGTATTGCGGCCGAGGCCCAGACGCGCGGCGGCTTCGGCGCGACGGCCGTGGGTGATCTGCAGCGCGGCCTCCAGCAGGGCGTGGTCGACCCGTTCGCGTACCTGTGCGTGCAGGCCCTCGGTGCCTTCGGCCAGCTGCCGGCGTGCCCATTCGGACAGCAGCGCTTCCCATTGGCCCGGATCACCAGCGGCCGTGCTGCTGCGCCGGCTGCGGGTGCGGTTGAGCGCGGTATCGACATCGGCCACGCCAATCGTGTCTGCAGCAGCCAGTGCAGCCATGCGCCAGCACACGTTTTCCAGTTCGCGGACGTTGCCCGGCCAGTCGTGCTCGCGCAGCGCCTGCAATGCGGCTGCGGTCAAGCGCTTGGGCGGCGTATCGAGCTTGCGTGCGGCCGCGGCCAGGAAGGTGGTGGCCAGCTGCGCGATGTCCTCGCGGCGCTCGCGCAGCGGCGGCAGCTGCAGACGCACCACGTCGAGGCGATGCAGCAGGTCGGCACGGAATTTTCCCTGCGCGACCAGGCCTTCCAGATCCTGATGGGTGGCGGCGACCACGCGTACATCGACGCGGATCAGTTCGCGTCCACCCACGCGGAAGAATTCGCCCTGCGCGAGCACACGCAACAGGCGCGTCTGCAGCGGCAACGGCATGTCGCCGATTTCATCGAGGAACAGGGTGCCGCCGTTGGCCTGCTCGAAGCGGCCGATGTGGCGCCGCTGCGCGCCGGTGAACGCACCCGCTTCGTGGCCGAACAGCTCGCTTTCCAGCAGTTCGGCGGGAATCGCGGCGGTGTTCAGTGCGACGAACGGATGCTGCGCACGTGGTGATTCGCGGTGCAGCGCATTGGCCACCAGTTCCTTGCCGGTGCCGGTCTCGCCGATGATCAGCACCGCCAGCGGCGCCTGCGCGAGGCGGCCGATGGCGCGGAACAGCGCGCGCATCGGTGGCGTGTCGCCCACCAGCTGCGGCGGCTGGTCGCTGGGTGCGTCTGCGGCAGGAGTGGGCGCGGCCATGGCCGGCGCCACTGCAGGCAGCACGCGCTGGGCCAGCGCCACCGCATCGTCCAGGTCGAACGGTTTGGACAGGAACTCGTGCGCACCGCCGCGGAACGCACCGGCGGTACTGGCGACATCGGTGTAGGCCGACATCACCACCACCGGCAACTGCGGCAGCGCGGCCTTCAGCTTGTCCAGGAGCACCAGGCCATCGTCGCCGGGCATGCGTACGTCGGTGAACAGCAGCGCAGGCGGCGGGCTTTCGGCCAGCGCTTTCAATGCGGGTGCGGCGCTGTCGAAGTCGACCACCTGGTAGCCGGCCTCGCGCAGCGCGGTGCACAGTACGAAGCGCACGGCGCGGTCATCGTCGACGACCCAGATGCACGGCGCGGACGAGGAAGACTCAGACATCGCGCGGGGCCTCCTCGGCGGTGGCAGTGCCGTTGCCGATCGGCAGCAGCAGGGTGAATACGGTATGGCCCGGACGTGACCGGTAGGTCAGCGTGCCGCGATGCTCGCGCGCGACCTGCTGGGCCAGCGCCAGGCCCAGGCCAGTGCCTTCGGCACGACCACTGACCAACGGCAGGAACAGGTGTTCGGCCAGTTCTTCGGGCACGCCACGGCCGTCGTCGGCGATTTCCAGGCGCAATGCCAGGGTGTGCAGCTGTTCGGCGATGCGCACCCCGTGTTCAACGCGGGTGCGCAGGGTGATGTTGCCGGCGCCGGCCTGGATGGCATTGCGCACCAGGTTCCATACCGCCTGGGTGAGGCGGTCGGCGTCGCCGTCGAATTCGGGGATGCTGGGGTCGTAGTCGCGCTGCAGGCGCACCGCCCAGCCGGCTTCGTTCTCGGCCAGACGCAGCACGCGCTCCAACGCGGCGTGGATGTTCAGCGGCGCATGCGGCGCGGCCGGCGCCGGTGACAGCAGTTGCTCCAGCAGGCCATTGAGCCGCTCGATCTCCGAGCCGATCAGATCGATCAGCTCGCGTTCGCTGGCGTCGCGCTGGGCCGCGCGGCGGGCCAGCAGCTGTGCGGCGCCCTTCAACCCGGCCAGCGGATTGCGCAGCTCATGCGCCAGACCCTTCAGCGCCGCACTGAGCGCGCTGGGCAGGGCCTGGGTCGGGTCGAGTCCGGGAAACTCATCGACCGGATGCGCCTCCAGCAGCCAGCCGCCATCGTCGCGGCGGCTCATCCAGCCTTCGGCAAAGCGCGCGCCCTCACCGGGCAAGGCCAGCGCCAGCCGGTTCAGGCGCAGGCTGTCGCGCTCGTCGCGGGCCAGGAAATGGGCCAGCGCCTCGCCCTGCACTTCCAGCGCGGCCAACGGCTGGCCGAGCAGGCGCCGGCCGCTGACGCCCAGCCAGCGCGCGAAAGCCGGGTTGCAGCCGGCGATGCGGCCATCGGGCCCGGCCCAGGCCAGCGGCGTGCCGAGGGCATCGAGGGACGGCGGGGGCGCGGGGTCGGACATTGCACCAATGTAGTGCAAAACAGGGGCACGGGGTCAGCGCCCTTTCCGGTCGGAAAGGGATCTGACCCCTCGGACCAAATGCGTCGAAGCCGGTCGCGGATGGCGATTCCCGCAGCGTCGTGCCGTTGCCACACTGCCCGCAACGTCATTCTTTCGGGCAGGCCACTCCATGCGAACCGTTCCCTACCCCGCTCCCGGCGAGATCCTGATGCACGAATTCCTGGAGCCCCTGGGCATCACCCGGTACCGCCTGGCCAAGGCGATCGGCGTGTCACAGCGCCGGATCGGCGAGATCGTCACTGGCCATCGTGCCGTGACGGCGGATACCGGGCTGCGCCTGTCCCGCTACTTCGGTGTGTCCGACAAGTTCTGGATCGGCCTGCAGGCCGATTTCGATGCTGCGATGACCAAGGAGAGACTGGCCGACGTGCTGGCCCGCATCGAACCGTACAACGCGGTGGCGTGAGTCCGCGCGGGTCGAGCAAGCTCGACCGCTACCGGCGTTGCGGTTACAGCTTCATGTTGAGGCCGACGAAGACCGCACGGCCCGGGGCAGGCGAGAACATCGGTCGGGCGCTGTCCCAGAAGAAGCTGTCGTACCACGCGTAGGTGTACTCACGGCCGGTGACGTTCTTCAGCTGCAGGTCGACGCTCCAGGCCGGGGTGATCTGGTACCTGGCGCTGAGGTCGAGCACGGCGAAGCCACCGAACTTGCCAGTGACGTTGCGCTCTTCCAGGTAGTAATCGCCCTGCGCGCGCGCCTGCAGACCCAACTGCAGGGCATCGCTGGCCTGGTAGTCCAGGCCGAGGTTGCTGATGTGGCGCGGCGTGGCCGCCACTTCGCGGCCCTGCAGGGACACGCCGGGGGCGCGGTCGTCGCGGGTGATCTTGGCCTCCTGGTAGGCATGCGAGGCCCACAGGGTCCACGCGTCTCCCAGCTGCGCGCTGATCTGCGCATCCACACCGCGGCGGCGGGTCTTGCCCAGCGTGACCGTGGTGCCGGTGGCCGGCATGTTGGACACCTCGTTTTCCGCATCCTGCTGCCATACCGCCAAGCGGGCCTGGCTGCCGGCAAAGGGCTGGAATTTCAGGCCCAGCTCCATGCCCGTGTTGGTGGAGGGCTGCATCGGTGCCTGCCCCGGGGTGAGGTAAGCCGGCGCGGTGGAACCGGTCAGCACCTGGAACGTGCGCCCCCAGTTGGCGTAGACGTGGGTGTGCTCACCCAGGCTGTGGATGACGCTCAGCTTGGGCTGGCCGATGCTGCCGTAATCCTGCAGGCGGCCGGTGGTGCCGTTCATCAGCCGGGTGTGGCCGCTGAAACGGTCCACACGGTAGGCCGGCACGATCTTCCATGCGTCGGCGGGCTGGTAGATCGCCTGCACGTACGCGCCCCAGTTGTCGAAGCTGTGGCGGTCGTTGTTCTGCACGCGTGCCGGCGGACGGCTGAAATCGGTGGGTTCGGCGTAGGCGTAGCGCTCGCGGACGTAGCCGTTGTCCTGCTGCTCGTAGTTCAGCCCGCCCTCCACGGTGAGCGTGGGGCTGGCCTGCCAGGTGAGCGTGCCGAGCAGGCCGGTCTGGCGCTCGTCCCACACACGGCGCTGGCGCGGCAGATTGCCGGTGGGCAGATCGCTGAAAGTCACCCGGCGGTCGTCTTCATAGCGGTTGTAGTACAGCCGCGTGCCGAAGGTCACCGCGTCGGTCAGCTTCATGTCCAGGTGCGCGGCGAACTGGCGCATGTCGCGGTCATCGCCGTCGTTGGCGTTGCGCAGGTCGCTGCGGCGGCGGCCGGCGTGCAGCTCTTCGGCTGTCATGAAACCGGGTTCGTCGGCCTCATGGTGGTAGGCGCGCGCGGTCAAGCCGATGCGCAGCCCGTCCTCCAGCGAACCGAAGAACCACTTGCCGCCCAGTGAGTACTTCTTCGAGCTGTCGTGGTCGCGGTAGCCGTCGCTGGCCTGGGAGCCGACGAAGTAGTTCTGCGCGAAGCCGTTGGCTTCGCGACCCACTGCCAGCTGCGCATCGCGGGTGTTGTAGCTGCCGTAGGCCAGGCGCGCGTCGGTGTAGGTGCCGCCCTGGCGCGTACCGAAGTTCACGTTGCCACCGATGTTGTGCAGGCCGTAGCGCGGGTCGTTGGTACCGCGCACGACTTCGATGTAGCTGATTTCCAGCGGAAACAGCATGTCGATGAAACGCTGGTTGCCGCTGTTGACGTTGCTGGGGATGCCGTCGATCAGCGTCTTGATGGCATTGAGGTAGCCCTCGCCGTTGAAGGCGCGGAAGCTGATCTTGCCCGACTCTGCGCCCTGCCGGGTTTCGGTCAGCTGGATGCCGGGCATCTGCCCGAGCAGTTCCCAGCTGTGTGACACGTTGCGGCTTTCGATCTGGTCCGCGCCCAGCACGTCCACCGAGGTCAGCACCTGGTGCGCGCTCAGTTGTCCCTCGCTGTGCTGGTGCACATCGACCTTGCCCAGGGTGAGCGCGGCGTCGGCAGACTGGGCGAATGCTTCAGGGGCGAACGGGGCGGCCGCGAGCGCGGCCACCAGCGTGGGAGTCTTCATCGGGAAGGGGGTGGGAGGCTGGAAATGAAACTTTATAACATTTCAATTTCGCCAGCCATCCGATGATTGCAGGCCCCTCGACCTTAAACGGGGTAGCCGGTGGCTTCCCGGGCCTTCTTCCAGGCGATCTCAAACTCGCGTGCGCTGATCTCGTCGTCTTCGTCGAAATCCATGAACGACACCGGCTGGTCAGCCAGCAGGAAACGATCATCGCTGTGGGCATGCTCATCGGCCCAGACCATCTTGGTGCCGTAGATTTCGACCTGGCGCACGATCTTCTCGCCACGGGCTTCCATCAGCACGTTGCCCTTGCCCAGGCCCGACTCGGCCCAGTGCTTGTAGTACTTCTTCGTGTTGGATTTTGCGTTGTTCTTTGCGTATTTCATTGCATTTGTCCTGGCCGCAGGTGCGGCCGGAGAGATCGGAAGGGCGCCATTATCAGGCATATGGGGTCAGATCCCTTTCCTGCGGAAGGGGATCTGACCCCTGCTGACCTACTGCGGCAGCGCCACGCCCTTCGGCCACAGCATCCAGATATTGCCCTTCTGCTTCATGTCGCCGGCCAGCTTGCCGGCGGCATCGCCGCTGCCCCAGTACAGATCGGCGCGTACCTCGCCGGCAATGGCGCCACCGGTATCCTGCGCGGCCACCGGGCGCACCACCGGCGTGCCATCCGGGCGCGTGGTCGACAGCCACAGCAGGCTGCCCAGCGGTACCACGGTGCGATCCACTGCCACGCTGTAGCCGGCGGTCAGCGGCACGTTCAATGAACCACGCGGACCTTCCGGGCTGTCCGCGCTGCGCACGAAGAACACGTAGCTGGGATTGCTGCGCAGCAGCTCCGGTACGCGTGCCGGATGTGCCTTCGCCCACGCGCGGATCGTGTCCATGGTGACGTCTTCCTTCTTCAGCTCGCCCTGCTCCACCAGCCAGCGGCCGATCGCGCGATAGGGATGGCCGTTCTGTTCGGCATAGGCCAACCGCACCTGCCTGCCATCGGCCAGGCGCACGCGGCCCGAGCCCTGGATCTGCAGCAGCTGCAGGTCCATCGGATCGGTCAGCCAGGCCAGCACCGGCGCCTTGGCCCCCTTGCTGGCGATGCTGCCGGCATCGTCGTAGGGCTTCAGCACCTTGCCCTCCACGCGGCCGCGCAGGCGCTTGCCCTTCAATTCAGGGTAGAGACTCTCCAACTGCACCACCACCAGATCATCGGGTGTGCCATAGACCGGCACCGTGGCCTTGTCGGTGCGGGTGAGGCTGCCGGGGTAGATGGGCTCGTAATAGCCGGTGATCAGGCCGTCGGCGCGATGACCACCGGCGCGCAGGGAATAGACATCGAGATCGCGTTGCAGGAATGCGCGGATCGCGCCGGCGTCCTTGTCGGATACGGTGCTGGCGGTCGCGCAGGGCCTGGCCCAGGTCGCATCGTTCTTCAGCCGGGTGCAGCTGCTGCGCCAGGCGGCAAAGCCTGCCTGCAGGTCGGCATCGGATACGGCCGGCAACGTGTTCCAGTCGACCTTGGCGTAGGTGGCGGCAGGCGTTGCTGCGGCAGGGGCTTCGGGACGGGTGCCGGTGGTGGAACAGCCAGCAAGCACGGCAAGCGCAAGAAGGCTCCAGCACGTGCGGTTGAAGGGGGCGATGAGGTCAGTCATTGCCCCAATGTAGTGCAATCGGGCGTGGCGCAGGACCGGGATCGCATCCTGCGCCACACGATGGACCCTATCGCTTGCCGCCCAGCAACTCACTGCTGCGGGTGGCGAACACCGGCGGCGGCACGTCCAGCACGGTATCGCGCACGACGCGACCGGCGAGGAAGCCGACGATGCTGCGGGCGATGGCCGGGTTGCCTGTCCACAACTCGTTGTGATGGCTTGCGTTGCGCACCAGCAGCGAGTGGCCGTTGCTGAAGCCCGGCCGCAGTGCCTCGGCGTTGGCCGGGGGCGTACGCCCATCCAGCGTACCGCTGATGAACAGCACCGGCACCTCGCTGTGCAGCGGGCCGCGGAAGCCCTCACCCAGATCGGCCAGGCCGAGGCCATCGCCGATGGCCGGGAACGGGAAGTTCAGCCCGTCGCCGAACAGGCTCTGGCGGGCCTGTGCTTCGGCCAGCGCCCGGCGCTGCGGGCTCTGCCCGGAGGCGATGTCCATCGCCAGACCCATGGCCGGGAACTTCGCGAACTGGGCGCGCCCGATCAGCACCATATCTGCCAGCGGGTCGTAGTTGCCCGTCTCGGCCTCGCGCAGCACCAACGGCAGCCATTGCTGGGGGATGCGTTGCCCCAGCATGTTGGCGATGACGATCTGCGCGTCGTACAGGCCGATGCTGACCTGGCGGCCCTCATGCATGTGGCTGCGGCCCTGCCGCGGCTGTTCACGCAGCGCCTGCAGCACGCGGGTGACCGATCCGGCGAGATCGTCGAAGCCATCCTTGCGGGCAAGCACCGCCAGCTCCTGCAGCAGCGCGTCGCTGCTCAGCGGCAGCTTCAGCGTGTCGTCGGGACCTTCGGATCCCATCAGCACCACGCGCTCAAGACCGGCACCGTGCAGGCGCACCGTGGCCAGGGCCAGATGGGTGCCATAGCTCATGCCCCACAGGCTGATCTTCGGTACGTCCAGCGCGCGCCGCAGGTCGTCGAGGTCACCGGCACTCTCTGCCGTGGTGTAAGCGCCGAGATCGACACCGGCCTGACGCCAGAACGCTACGCACTTCGCCGCCGTGGCCTGCACTGCGGCCAGGGCCGTATCGCGCTGCAGCGGTTGGGCGTCGTCGAATCGTGTTTCATGCGGACATTCCGGCGGCGGCTCGGACTGGCCGGCGCCGCGCTGGTCGAGCAGCAGCACGTCCGTCTCGCGCCGCACCTGGTCGAACACCGGCCAGCGTGGACCACGCGCGGTATCGATTCCAGAACCACCCGGACCACCGGCCAGGTAGACCACCGGTGCGGCGCGGCCATTGCCGGCCGTTGCGCGCAGGCGCACCACCTTCAGGTGCAGGCGCGGACCGTCCGGCTCGCTGTGCCGTCGCGGCACCTCCAGCGTGGCGATCTCGGCAGCAATATCGCCATGGCCCTTGGTCTGCAGCGTGTAGGGCTCGAAGGCCAGCGCCGCCGGACCGGCCTGCGCGGGAATGGCGGCGGCGAGGGCCAGGCAGAGCGCGGCGAGGGCGACGGCCACGACGGGGCGACGAACCTGGAAACTGCCGGAAGACGTAGAGGCGCTGCGGGTCATGTTGGGCTCCGATGGAAGGATGTGCGCCGCCAGCATCTGCTCCCGCGGAGCGCTGCGGACGCGTCCATCTGCCGAACGTCTCCAGACGCCGGTCCAATGTCTCCACGCAACCGATACGATGGCCGCCATGCAGATCCCACGAACCCTGGCTGTCCTTGCTGTACTGCTTGCGGCCGTGGCTGCGTGGCTGATCGTGTCGACGCCGCCACCGGAAATGAGGGTTGTGCAGGGAGCACAGATGGCACCTGCGAATGTCGGGGTATCCGGCGGTCTGCCAACGCACCCACCGCAGCACCTGGCTTGGCGGCCGCTGGACCAGCAGCAGCTGGCGGAGTGGCGTGGCCCGTACTGGCTGCGCTGGCAGGTGCCAGCGCCGGAAAGCGGTGACGATCATGGACGTACAGTGAGGCTGTCGTTGCGCGCTGCCAGCCAGCTGTACTGGAACGGGATGCCATGGATCAGCAATGGCGCTGTTGGTCGCACGCCGGAAGAAGAGAAGCCGGGGCGCGTAGACGTCGTGCGCGTGCTACCGCCGCCGTCGGGCAACGCCACCGATGAACTGCTGGTGCTTGCATCCAGCCAGCAGCAGCGTTTCGCCCTGCATGGCGCGGATGCGATGGTGCTGATCGCGCCAGCCCCCGTGCTGTACGGGCAGATCATCCTGCCATGGCTGATTGCGGCCTTCGCCACCGGTGCGCTGGCAGCCGCATGCCTGTATTTCCTGGCGGTACTGCGTGGGCAGACACGCACGCCCGGCGCGCGCCTGCTGCTGGCACTGGGTGTGGTGGGGCTGGCGCTGCCCGCGGTCGAGGCGTGGCGATCATTGCTGGGCTACACCTATCCTTGGCATGGTGTTCGCCTGGTCGCGCTGCTGGCCCTGCATGTGGCCGCTGCAGTGCTGCTACCGGCATATCTCGCGCGTCGCTTCGAGGTTCCCGTGCCGAGGGCTGGCTGTTTCATCTATCTGGCGCTGATCATGGCAGCGGCCATCGCGCTGCCCGGCTTCGACACCCGCTCAGCGGCGGTGCTGCTGTTGAGCCTGCTCGCCTCGGCGTGGGTGCTGATGCGCGCGCCCGCCGACCAGGAAGACCGATGGCCGATCCTGGCGCTGCTGTCTGCGGGCCTGCTGGCGCTGCTGGTCGCACGCGGCGCCTTCCTTGATGGCCCTTACTTCCTGCTGCTGGCGGTGCTGATGGTGTTCCTTCTGCTGCGCCACGCTGCCCAGTTGCAGGCGCTCGACCGCCACAACGCCTGGCTGCGCGAAGAGCGCGCACGGCTTTCGTTGCAGTTGTTGCAACGGGGTATCCAGCCGCACTGGCTGATGAACACGCTGACCTGCCTGCAGGAACTGATCGAGCAGTCGCCGATGCGCGCCAGCCGCCTGGTGGAGTCGCTGGCCGATCAGTTCGATCGCCTGCGCGACAGCAGCAGCCGCCAGAGCATTCCCCTGCAGGATGAGTTGGCCTTGTGCCGCAGCCACCTGGATATCGTCGGCCTTGCCCTGGACCGGCGCATGGTGCTGGAGGTCGATGGCGGGGATGCGGCGATTTCGCTGCCGCCAGGCATCCTGCACGCACAGGTTGAAAATGCACTGACCCATGCCGGCGCTGTTGCCTGTGCACTGCACCCTTTCCGCCTGCACGTGCAGCGCGACAACGCGCGCTGGATACTGGAACTGCGCAGTGCGCGAGGCTCGGCCCCGCACCGCGGCCGTGGCACCGGTACACGTTACATCGAGGCCAGCCTGGCGGCGGCCAGCCCCACCGGCTGGAGCTTCGTGCAGGGCATCGACGGTGACCATTGGTGTGGCCGGATCGAGCTGACATGCGCATCCTGATCGTCGAGGACGAACCCCTGGTGCGACAGCGCCTGCTGCGCATGTGCAGCGAGTTGGCCGGTGCACGCGCGCGTTTCGATGCAGTGGCCGATCTGGAAGCGGCCGGCGACCGCTTGCAGCGCAGCGTCTATGACGGCCTGCTGCTGGACCTCAACCTTGGCGGCGACGATGGCTTCGAGCTGCTGCGCCGCGCTGTTGCCGGGCGCTACCAGTGCGTGGTGGTGTCGGCACACCGCGAACGCGCATTGCAGGCGTTCGAGCACGGCGTGCTCGACTTCGTGCCCAAGCCCTTCTCACGCGAGCGCCTCGCCCAGGCGCTGAAACGGCTGCTCGACGCAAGCCGCTACCGGCCCGGCTGCGCCCGCTATCTCGGCATCTGGCGTGCGCAGGGGACTACGCTGGTCGAACTGGCCGACGTGCAGTGGATCCGAGCGGACGGCGACTACAGTGAGCTGCGCATGCGCGATGGACGTAGCGAACTGCATGACAAATCGCTTGCCGGCCTGGGGCCATTACTGCCGCCGGAGTTCGTGCGTTGCCACCGCTCCCATGTCGTCAACCTGCGGCATGTCCGCAGCCTGCATGCCGCATCAGGCAGTCGTTACTGGGTCGTACTCAGCGACGGTACGGAGCTGCCCGTGGGCCGCGCGCATGTCGCGGCACTGCGCACTGAACTCAATCTGGACTGAGCCTGCGGCCCGCCCCCTCAGGGAGCTGCGACGACGGATGCGGGGCGCTGCGGCGAGCTTGCATTCCGACGGCTACCAGCGCATCCGCTTCAGGACCGGATTGCCCGAGGCATGGTGCTTGATCACCGCAGCGATGTGCAGGACAAGCAGGCCGGCAAGCACCATGCAGGCGTATTTGTGGGCCGCGTTGAACGCCGACGTCAGCTGAACGTCGATGAGCGGCGGTGGAAGGGTCAGCACGTTGAAGACGTTGATGTCCCTGTCCATCATCAGCACGCCGGTTATCAGCACCACGATCGTGGTCAGATAGATCGCGAAGTGTGCAAGGCGGGCAGCCCACCCCTCCGTACTCGTCGGTTGCACTGCACTTGCCCGCAGCACTGCCAGCAGCACGCGAAGGGCGAAGAACGGAATCAGCGTAAAGGTCAGCGAGACGTTGAGGAAGCCGATGGCATGCCGGGTAGCGTCCGCGACATCGAACAACGCCACGTAGAAGCCACTGAGGGTTGCCCACAGAATGATGATGGCTGAGAACCAGTGCAGCAGCACCTGGATTCTGGTGTAGGTCATTGAATATTGCTCGCCGGTAAGGCCGAGCGACATTAGGGGTTTACCTATCCAGTTTGAATCGGACAGCTTGCAAAACGCAGGGTGAGCGTTCGATTCGGTGAACCTGATCCGCTTTCAGGGCGTCTGCAGCAACAGCGAATGCAGGATGCGCGCGTCTTCGGCGTCGAGTGTTTTCGGCAGGGTGTCGCTACCCCGGAAACGGCGGTGGAACGCCCGTACCGCTGCTTCGCGGTTGTCGAGTGGATAGCCGAAGCGCCCCAACGCAGCCCATGCATCGAAGCCTTCCGGCGCAGCACCGTCGGCAGCGCGCGGCCACACGCCGAAACCAGCTTCAGCCAGCTGCTGCCACGGGAAGAAGCGACTGGGATCTTCCTTGCGCGTCGGCGCCAGGTCGGCGTGGCCGATCACCTGCCGCGGTGGGATGTTCAGCCGTTCAGTGAGATCGCGCAGCAGCACGATCAGTGATTCGATCTGCGCGGGGCTGAAGGGCGTACGGCCGTCATTGTCCAGCTCGATGCCGATGGACGCGGAGTTGAGGTCGGTGATGGTGCCCCAGCGCCCGGAGCCGGCGTGCCAGGCGCGGCGCTCATCGGCCACCAGCTGGTAGCGATGGCCATCGGCGCCGATCAGATAGTGCGCGCTGACCCGCCCGCCACTGTTGGCGGTACGCAGCGTGTGCAGGCTCTGCTGCACCGATTTCTGCTCGGTGTGGTGGATGACGATGATCACCGGCGTGCGCGCGTTCTGGTTCGGCGACGGCACCCAGGTGGCAAGCGGGTTGCGGATTTCCTGCGGCGTGGAGGCGCAGGCGGCCAGCAGCAGGCAGGCCGAGAGCATCAGGGAAGTGCGGATCGGGTGCATGCCCTGATTGTGCGTGATAAGCGCGGACGATGCAGTAGAGCCACGCCATGCGTGGCTGGGCCACCGACCGTGCCGACCAACGGTCGGCATCCACCAGGGCAGAGCAGTCCGGAGCAGGAGCAGTGCCAAGCAAGCTTGGCACCTACCAGAGCAGGTGCAGTGCCGACCAACGGTCGGCACCCACCATGTAGATGCATCAGGCCTCGTAGGCCGATTCACCGTGCGAGGTCACATCCAGGCCGGTACGCTCGGCCTCCTCGGTCACCCGCAGGCCGACCACCACCTTGACCAGCAGCAGGATGGCTGCGGTCACCACCGCCGACCAGACCACGGTGAGGCCGACGCTGACCACCTGCACCCACACCTGGTGGCCGATATCCAGATCGGCCTTGGTGCCGCCCAGCGACTGCGCGCTGAACACACCGGTGAGGATTGCGCCGACGATGCCGCCCACGCCATGCACACCGAACACGTCGGCGGTGTCGTCCACCTTCAGCAGGCGCTTGAGGCCGGTCACGCCCCACACGCAGACCACGCCAGCAACCAGGCCGATGACGATCGCGCCGAGCGGGCCAACAGTGCCGCACGCCGGGGTGATGCCGACCAGACCCGCCACCGCACCTGAGGCTGCGCCCAGTGCCGACGGCTTGCCTTTGCTGATGGCTTCAACCAGCGTCCAACCCAGCACCGCTGCGGCCGTGGCCAGCACAGTGTTGAGGAAGGCCAGCGAGGCGACGGTGTCGGCGGCAGCGGCCGAACCGGCATTGAAGCCGAACCAGCCGACCCACAGCAGCATCGCGCCGATATAGGTGAACGGCACGTTGTGCGGCTTCAGTGCGGTCTGCCCGTAGCCCAGGCGCTTGCCGACGAACCATGCAGCCACCAGACCGGCCACGCCGGCGTTGATGTGCACCACGGTGCCACCAGCGAAATCGATCGCGCCCATCTCACCCAGGTAACCACCACCCCAGACGATGTGCGCCATCGGGATGTAGCTGAGGGTGAACCACAGCGCCGAGAACAGCAGCACCGCGCGGAACTTGATGCGCTCGGCGAAGGCACCGACGATCAGCGCCGTGGTGATGCCGGCGAAGGTCGACTGGAAGGCGACGAACAGGTAGTCCGGCAGGCCCTTGATCGGCGTGTTGCCCACAGACTCCGGGGTGAAGCCCTTGAGGAAGGCGAATTCGGTGAATGAGCCGAAGAACGGATTGCCGGCGCTGAACACTGCGCTGTAGCCATAGGCCACCCACAGCAGCAGCACCAGCGAGAACACCACGAGGATCTGGCTGAGCACCGACAGCACGTTCTTCGAGCGCACCAGGCCGCCGTAGAACAGGGCCAGGCCCGGCACCACCATCAACAGCACCAGCAGGGTGGAGGTGAGCATCCAGGCAACGTCGCCATGGTCGTAGGCGGGCGCAGCCACCGCTTCGGCAGCAGCCGGCGCAACGGCGGTCGGGTCCTGCAGGGGCTCGACGGCCACGGCCTCGCTCTGCAGCGGCGTGACCTGGGCCTGGGCATGTGCACTGCCGGGCCAGATACCGGCGGCCAGCGCGCTGAGCAGCATCAGCAGGCACACCAGATGGAACCGGGCTTGCCACCCGATGAGAAGGCGCATCTTCATGGGGGAGTCTCCGGAAGGGGGTTTACAGCGCGTCAGCGCCGATTTCGCCGGTGCGGATGCGGATGACCTGCTCGACAGCGGTCACGAAGATCTTGCCGTCGCCGATCTTGCCGGTGCCTGCAGACGACTGGATCGCTTCGATCACGGCGTCGGCACGCTCGTCGGTGACGACGGTTTCGATCTTGATCTTGGGCAGGAAGTCGACAACGTACTCGGCACCGCGATACAGCTCGGTGTGGCCCTTCTGGCGGCCGAAGCCTTTCACTTCGGTCACGGTGATGCCCGACACGCCGGCATCGGACAGGGCCTCGCGGACCTCGTCGAGCTTGAACGGTCGGATGATGGCGGAGATCAGTTTCATGCGCATGTCCCGATGGTGGATGGGGCCAGCGCGCCAACGCGCGATGGCATCAGGCAACCACGGGCCATCGTGGTGATGGCCGTGGCTGTTGCACCGGACACGAACCGGGCCGGGACAGCCGTGCCTCTCTCCTTGCACGGCCGACGCGGGAGGGAGGGCGGCCCATGTCGCGTATCCGGTCTCTCTCTTGCCCCTGGATCGGGGGTCCTTGGCGTGGGGTCAGAGCCCTTTCATGCATGAAAGGGATCCGACCCCGTGCAACGACCCCGATCTGACCGCGGCTCCCCAGCCGCGAAGACGGATGCGATGGCGGCGGGTGGGAGGGGTTACCCACCGCCATCGCAACCGGTCAGCTGGCGTAGTACAACTGGTATTCCAGCGGGTGGGTCGCCGCGCGGAACTTGGTCACTTCCTGCATCTTCAGCGCGATGTAGCCGTCGATGAAGTCATCGCTCATCACGCCACCGGCCTTGAGGAACTCACGGTCCTTGTCCAGCGCTTCCAGGGCCTGGTCCAGCGAGGAGCAGACCTGCGGGATCAGCTTCTCTTCTTCCGGCGGCAGGTCGTACAGATCCTTGTCGCTCGGTGCGCCCGGGTCGATCTGGTTCTTGATGCCGTCCAGGCCGGCCATCATCAGCGCGGTGAAGGTCAGGTAGCCCGACTGGATCGGATCGGGGAAGCGCATTTCGATGCGACGCGCCTTCGGGTTGGACACCCACGGAATGCGGCACGAGGCCGAACGGTTGCGCGCCGAGTAGGCCAGCATCACCGGGGCTTCGTAACCCGGCACCAGGCGCTTGTAGCTGTTGGTACCCGAGTTGGCGAAGGCGTTGATGGCCTTGGCGTGCTTGAAGATGCCGCCGATGTACCACAGCGCCATCTGGCTCAGGCCGCCGTAGCCGTCACCGGAGAACAGGTTGGTGCCGCCCTTGGACAGCGACTGGTGCACGTGCATGCCGCTGCCGTTGTCGCCGACGATCGGCTTGGGCATGAAGGTGACGGTCTTGCCGTTGCGGTGGGCGACGTTCTTGATGACGTACTTCATCCGCAGCAGTTCGTCGGCCTTCTGCACCAGGGTGCTGAACTTGGTGCCGATCTCGCACTGGCCGGCGGTGGCCACTTCGTGGTGCTGCACTTCCACTTCGATGCCGACCTGTTCCAGGGTCTTGCACATCTCCGCACGCAGGTCATGCAGGGTGTCGGTCGGCGGCACCGGGAAGTAACCGCCCTTCACGCCCGGACGGTAGCCGCTGTTGGCGCCGTCGTACTTTGCGCCGCTGTTCCACGCCGCTTCTTCCGAATCGACCTGGAAGAAGGTGTGGCCCATTTCATTGGCGAAGCGCACCGAATCGAAGATGAAGAACTCCGGCTCCGGGCCGAAGAACGCGGTTTCGGCAATGCCCGAGGACTTCAGGTAGGACTCGGCACGCTTGGCGATGCCGCGCGGGCAACGGCCATACGGCTGCATGGTGGCCGGATCGAGGATGTCGCAGCTGATCACGATGGTCGGATCGGCGTAGAACGGGTCGACGTAGGCGCTGGCGGTATCCGGCAGCAGCACCATGTCCGATTCGGCGATGCCCTTCCAGCCGGCGATCGAGCTGCCATCGAACATCTTGCCTTCTTCGAACAGCGACGGCTCGACGATGCTGACCGGGAAGGTCACGTGCTGTTCGACACCACGCATGTCGACGAAGCGCAGATCGACGAACTCGATCTGGTTGTCCTTGATCAGCTTCTCTACGGTTTCCACGGACATCGGTACGACCTCGGATGGGGATGAATGCCTGCTGAGGTACAGCAATGACCGTGCCAACTTTTCGGCTTTCACAAGTCGTTGATTTCAAAGCCGCTGCCCCAACGGGGTGCAGAACCAGGTGCACCAAACGGGTGCGTCGATCACCGGACGCACCCGTTTGGTGCGGCATGGATCGTCTATTCTTTCGAGCTTCTTCCGCCGCCAGCGCCCGCACCGTCCATGTCCGATCTGCTCTCCGCCCTGCTGCTGGGCATCCTCGAAGGCTTGACCGAATTCCTGCCGATCTCCAGCACCGGCCACCTGCTGATCGCCCAGCACTGGCTGGGCGCGCGATCGGATTTCTTCAACATCATCATCCAGGCCGGTGCGATCCTGGCCGTGGTGCTGGTGTTCCGCCAGCGCCTGCTGCAGCTGGCCACCGGCTTCGGCCAGCGCGAGAACCGCGAGTACGTGTTCAAGCTCGGCGCGGCCTTCCTGGTGACCGCCGTGGTCGGCCTGGTGGTGCGCAAGGCCGGCTGGTCGCTGCCGGAAACCGTCAGCCCGGTGGCCTGGGCCCTGATCATCGGTGGCATCTGGATGCTGCTGGTGGAGGCCTATACCGCGCGCCTGCCCGACCGTGACCAGGTGACCTGGACGGTGGCCATCGGTGTCGGCCTGGCGCAGGTGGTGGCCGGTGTGTTCCCGGGTACCTCGCGCTCGGCCTCGGCGATCTTCCTGGCCATGCTGCTGGGCCTGAGCCGCCGCGCGGCCGCCGCCGAGTTCGTGTTCCTGGTCGGCATCCCCACCATGTTCGCCGCCAGCGCCTACACCTTCCTGGAACTGGCCAAGGAAGGAAACCTGGCCAGCGAGAACTGGACCGACGTCGGTGTCGCCTTCGTTGCCGCCGCCATCACCGGCTTCGTCGTAGTGAAGTGGCTGATGGGCTACATCAAGTCGCACCGCTTCACGGCCTTCGCCTTTTACCGCATCGCCCTGGGCGCTGCGTTGCTGCTGTGGTTGCCCTCCGGCAGCTGAACAGCGCCGGGGCACGGTAACCCCGTTGCCGGCCCCGATCCGTTTCCCCCTCGGTTCCCCAAGGAGAATCACCATGAACCGCAAGCTCACCCTGCTCCTCCCGCTGGCCCTGCTGGCCGCCTGCAGCCAGACCCCCGCCCCCGCCGGTACCGGTGGTGACGACCTGGCCCCGGCTGCGGCCAAGGCCGGCGACCAGAAGGCGCTGGCACACCTGGATGCGCAGCGCCTGCAGAGCCAGCACTGGCTGCTGCAGCAGGCCACCGCGGCCGATGGCAAGCGCATCGATGCGCTGTTCGCCCGCGAAGACAAGCCGGTCTCCCTGGACTTCGTTGATGGCCGCCTGTCGGTCAGCAACACCTGCAACCGCATGGGCGGCGGTTACACCCTGGCCGACGGCAAGCTGAGCGTGAGCGCGATGGCCTCGACCATGATGGCCTGCACCGACAAGGCGCTGATGGCGCTGGACGAAGCCGTCTCCAGCCGTCTGCAGGGCGAACTGAAGGCCGAACAGGACGCCAACGGCGTGCTGACCCTGACCACCGCCAAGGGCGACGTGCTGGTGTTCAACCCGGAACCGACCGCTGAAACCCGTTATGGCGGCGCCGGCGAGACCGTGTTCCTGGAAGTGGCGGCGAAGACCGAGAAGTGCTCGCACCCGCTGATCCCGGATTACCAGTGCCTGCAGGTGCGCGAAGTGAAGTTCGACGACAAGGGCCTGAAGCAGGGTGAGCCGGGCGCGTTCGAGAACTTCTACGGCAGCATCGAGGGCTACACCCACGAAGACGGCGTGCGCAACGTGGTGCGTGTGAAGCGCTACGAAGTGAAGAACCCGCCGGCCGATGCGCCGTCGCAGGCGTACGTGCTGGACATGGTGGTCGAGTCGGCCATCGAGAAGTGATGTAGAGCCGACTGTTAGTCGGCTGGCTCTTGAAGGGCGGCCGCGAGGTCGCCCTTCTTCGTTGTGGGTAGAGCCGGCCGCTGGCCGGCTGCTGCACACAGCTCCGGCGACATACGGAATATGCCGGCCAGCGGCCGGCACTACCTATATGCATCAAGGAGACCGACATGAAACGGACGTACATGCTCGCACTGGCCTTGCTGGCCATCGGTAGTGGCAGCAGTGCATACGCCGCCAGCACACCCACCACCGACCAGCTTGAAGCCCATCTGTGGCAACTCGCGCGCGCCACCGACGCGCAGGGCAAGCGCATCGACGCGTTGTTCGTCAGGGGCCGTGAGCCGTACACCCTGCGCTTCCAACCCGGCTACATGAGCGAGTTGAACCTGTGCAACTACGCAAGCAGCCAGTATCAGCTGCAGGGCGACCGGCTGATTCTGGAGAACGGGGTTGTTACCACAGCTGGCTGCATACGCGCCGAGGTTGCCGAGCAGCAACGGCGTGCCAGCACACTGGTCAATGGCCGGCCGGCCCCGACGCTCGCACTGGACGACAACGGCAGCCTGGTCCTGCGCAACGTGCATGGCGACACGGCGATATTCACCCCCGCGCCGCTGCCGGTGAAATGAAAAGGGCGGCCTTGGGCCGCCCTTCCTCGTTGACTGGCAAAGCCGGCCGCTGGCCGGCTGCCATCTACAGCGGATGCCGGCCAGCGGCCGGCACTACCCGAAGCCTGGTATCAGGCCAACGCCGGGTTCAATGTGTAGGTGCCGTGCAACGCTGCTTCGGCCAGCACGTGGCCGTGCATGGCTCGGAACGCATCGGCGGCGGTGAAGCGCTCGGGCAGCGGCAGCGAGGCGATGTCCAGCGCGAACACGCGGAAGAAGTAGCGATGCACGCGCTCGTCGTTGAACGGCGGGTACGGACCGTCGTAGCCGAGGTAGTCACCGGCCATGTCCGGATTGCCGGCGAACCAGCCGGTGAAATCGTTCAGGCCCTGGCGGCTGCCGGCCGGGCCGGCCGGCGCGGTCTTGCCCTTCACGACGAAGCCATCGCTGCAGCTGCCCGCGGCGATCTCCTGCACCGAGGCCGGGATGTCGGCCATCACCCAGTGCACGAAATCGCAGCGCGGCTGATCGCGCGGCACGCTCATGTCATCGCGGCCAACCGTCTCCGGCACTGTCGGTACGTCCGGGTCCACGCATACCAGCAGGAACGAGCGGGTGCCGTCGGGCACGCCGCTCCAGGCCAGGTGCGGGTTGCGGTCGGGGGCGAAGCCGTCGGCATCGCCGGCGGCGAACTCACGGTCGATCGGCGCGGCGTTGACCAGGCTGTGACTGCTCAGTTGCATCTGATGCTCCTCACTCTTCCGGGTAACCCAATCGCACCGCGACCGGGGTGAGCTGGGCGAAGGCGGCGCCCATCACGTCGCGATACCTGCGCCAGTGGCCGGCAGGCAGGCGCGGCGCGCCCAGCTGTGCAGCCGGCGGCATCGGACGTCCGAACACGCGGCCCAGCAGGTCGGCCATCGCATGTGCATCGTTGCCGATCTCGTCGATGCGCAGCAGCACGTGCGGATACAGATCCTCCTCGTGCAGTGCGGCGATCTGGGTCAGCGAACGCACCAGCCACTGGCCGGCTTCGGCCATCGAGGTCATCGCCAGCGGTGCAGCGGCACCATAGGCGACCCAGTCCAGCAGCATGTCGCGCGGGTCGCGCAGCACCAGCAGCAGGCGGCCCTGCGGCAGCTGCGGGCGCAATGCCCACAACAGCGCGTTGTCCCACCACAGCAGCCAGTCGATCACGGTGTCGCTTTCCAGACCGCGGGCTGGCAGGTTCTCGCGCCAACGCTCGACCAGGCGTTCCGGGCTCAGCACGCCCGACGCCAGGTCCTGCAGCGTGTTGTAGTTCTGGAAGGCATCGTCGGGTGGATTGGCGGTGTAACGGTCGCTGCGCAGTACCGGGCTGGCAGCGGCCAGGCCGGTTGCCACCCGCTCCACGCCCGAGCCCGGGGCGCCCCACAGGAAGATCGGTGCCGAGCCGCTGTCGCGCGTCGCTTCGTCGATGCTGGCCATCTCCGGCCAGCTCGGCGGTGCCTTGGCCTGCGGCGGCAGCGGCAGCCGCTGCGAGGCCTGGTCGGTCTGCAGCGCCATCCACGTACGCAGCGCTTCTTCCGGCTGCCCGGCGCGATCCTGGATTTCGCCCAGCCAGGTCCGCAGGTCGGCGCGGTGTCCCTCCGGTGCCTGCGCGATCAAGGCCTGCACGCGCTCCACGGCGGCGGCCGGGTCACGCTGCAGCAGACCCTCGACACGACGGCTTTCACCGCTGACGCGGCCCGGTTCCAGGGTGATGATGCGCTCGGCGATGGCTTCGCCCTGCTCGTGTTCACCGGCCATGTCATGCAGGCGCATGCGCGCTTCCAGCGCCGGCAGGTGGCCGGGCATCGCTGCCATCCAGCGCTCCACGGTGGCTACGGCGCCGGCACTGCCGACGTCTTCCACGGCCAGTCGTGCCAGCCACAGGTCATGCAGCTGGTCATTGCTTTCCAGAGCCTCATCCAGGCGTGCACGGGCTTCATCTTCGCGGCCCAGGCGCTGCCAGGACATCAGCAGCAGCTGCAGCACCTGGCGCTCACCCTGCAGCGATTGCAGCAGCGGCAGCAGGTGCTCCAGCGCCTGCAGCGGCTGGCCACTGCGCAGTGCCAGCTCGCCGGCCAGGCGGCGCATCGGCGGTACATCCAGCTCCGGCTGCTGCAGCGCCTGCTGCATTGCCTCGGCGGCGGCCTCGACGTTGCCCTGGCGCAATGCCAGCTGCACCACCATGCCGTGCAGCGAGGACATCTTCGGGTTCAACGCCAGCACGCGACGGAACGCCTGCTCGGCGAAGGCCAGCATGTCCTTGCCCAGATAGGCAAAGCCCAGTGCGTACAGCACGCGGGTATCGTCCGGCAGCGCCTGGCTGGCCGCCGACAGCAGGGCCAGCGCGCGGTCGGCGTCGCCACGACGCAGCGCGACCATGCCATCGATGGTCAGCAGTTCCGGATGGTCCGGCTCCAGCCGCGATGCCAGGGTCGACAGCCGCTGGGCCTCGTCGAAATCGTTGCGGCCCACCGCCAGGTGCGCCTGCATCAGGTAGGCGGGGAAGGCGTTGGGGTCCAGCCCGGTGGTGCGCAGCAGGGCTTCATCGGCGCCGTCGAACTGGCGCAGTGCCAGCAGCAGGCCGGCGTGCTGCAGGTGCAGCTGCGCGTCATCGGGCGCCAGCTGCAGCGCCTGCTGCAGCGCCTCCATTGCGGCCTCGGCCTGGCCCTGCTGCTGCAGCGCAAGCGCCAGCCAGCGGTGGGCCTCGGCCTTGCCGGGTTCGTCACGGGTCCACGCCTGGGCCAGCTGCACGGCCTGGCCGGCATCGTTCTGGCGCAACGCTTGGAGGATCTGGTCTTGCATGGCCGTCCGGTTCAAGGTCAAACCCGCATTGTAGCGGGCCGCGCGCCGGTGCCGGTTCAGCCCGGCAGGACCCGCCGCAGACGCTGTGCGACCCAGCGTTCGGAGAAACCATCGCCGCGCCAGTTTTCCAGGAAGCCACAGTGGCCGCCCCAGCAGGCGGTTTCCAGCCGCGCCTGCTGCGGCAGCTGCCAATCGCGGAAGGTCGCGTAGGGGATCACCGGATCGTCCTGCGCCATCAGGATGTCGGCAGGTACCTGCAGCGTGGACAGGCGGTTGCCGGCGATGGAATAGCCATCGAAATAGGCCTGCAACGAACCAAACGTGGTGTGCCGTTCGACCAGCCAGGCGGTCAGCGAACGGATGTCCATGTTCAGCACGCGGTCGTCGCAGTCGCTCAGTTCGGGGAACAGATCGCGCTTGCGACGCAGCGAGCCGGCCCACTTGCGGCGGAAATACCAGTCGTACATCGCCGGGCCGTTCTCGATGTTCTCCATGGTCAGCCCCGGGTCCAGCACCGGGCAGACGGCGGCCACGTGCTGCAGCGGCACGCCCGCGGCCGGCGCGCGCAGGGCCAGCCGCAGCACGAAGTTGCCACCCAGCGAATAGCCGGCCGCAACCAGCGGCAGATCGGGCCAGCGCTGGGCGACATCGCCTGCGGCATGCACCACTTCGTCGATGAGGTTGGAGTGGAAGATGCCGGGATTGAGATGATGGGTGTTGCCGTGGTCGCGGAAGTTCAGCCGCACCACGTCGAACCCCTGCTCGAGCATGCGGGCAGCGGCCATGCGCATGTAGCTGGATTCGGCGCTGCCTTCCCAGCCGTGCAGCAGCAGGGCGATGCCGCGTGGTTCGCGCCCTTCGACATGGCTGTGCCAGCCCTGCAGACGCACACCCTCGCCACCATCGAGGATCAGCTCCTCGCTGACCGCGCCGGTTGCAGCCAGCAGCAGCAGACCGCGCTGCAGGCGCATGCGGCTGGAACTGAGCATCGACTGCAGGTGCGGATTGCGCAGCCAGCGCGGCGGCTGATAGTCGGACGCGGTGAGCATCGGCGCATCAGCGTCGAGGGTCGGTGGCGGAAAAACGGCCACCATGGCCTCAGTCCCCGCTCATGGCCGCCACGATGCGCGCGCGCGAGGTCTCCGCGATGCGCCGACGGCCTTCCAGGTCCTGGGTGCCGATCGGCTCCAGGAAATGCACTTCGGTATGCCGCGCCGGCTCACCGAGCAGGCGCAGGAAATTGGCGAAGAAACTCTCGCCCGGGCCGAAGGCCACGATGGTCTGTGCATCGCCGCGCACGCCATAGACCAACGCCACCGGCTGCACCGGTACGCTGGTTTCGACTGCCGCCTGGAAGATGCGCGCGTGGAACGGGCCAACGTCGTGGCCACCACGGGTACGCCCTTCCGGGAATACGCCCACGGCCTTGCCGGCGCGCAGACGGTCGGCCATCACCTGCATCACCCCACCGAGCGATTCGGTGTTGCCACGCTGATGGAAAATGGTCTGGCCGCGCGCGGCAAGCCAACCCACCACCGGCCAGCTGGCGATCTCACGCTTGGCGACAAAGCCCATCATGCGCTGGCTGTGCAGGATGGAGATGTCGACCCAGCTGACATGGTTGGCAACGAACAGCACCGCGCCTGGCAGCGGCTGGCCGACACGCGACAGGCGGAAGCCGAAGATCCACATCAGCCCGCCCTGCCACCAGTTCACCACCTTGGCGCCGAAGGTATCGTCGCCCACACGCAGCTCGCCCCATGGCGGAAGCATGCCGATCAGGATCAGCGGCAGGAACACGGTGATGTGGACCAACAGCAGCGGTACGCGGTACAGGTAACGGCACACACGCGCCACGCCGCCGCGGGGGGCAGGAGTGGGGGAAGTCATCCGCGCACGATACCGGAGGGCTGCCATCGCTGCCAGCCGAATTCGGCCATAAGTCTCATTGACGGCGGCCATCGGCGGGGAACGCTGGGTTCCGCCGCCGTCACTGCTGCCGCCAGGGCTCAACCGTGCCCGGCCGCCACCACGGCCAGGGTCAGCCGCGAGATGCAGACCAGCCGGCCCTGCTCGTCCTCGATGCGGATTTCCCACAGCTGGGTGCTGCGGCCCACGTGCACCGCGCGCGCGGTACCGGTGACCGTCCCCGAACGCACGGCGCGTACGTGGTTGGCGTTGATCTCCAGGCCCACGCAGATCTGCTTGGCGGTATCCACGCAGAGGTTGCCGGCGCTGCTGCCCAGGGTCTCGGCCAGCACCACCGAAGCACCGCCGTGCAGGATGCCGTACGGCTGGCGGGTGCGCTCGTCCACCGGCATGGTTGCCTGCAGCCAGTCTTCGCCAGCGGCACTGAAGACGATGCCCAGGGTGCTGATGGCGGTGTTCTGGCTGAGTGCGTTGAGCTGCTCGATGGAAACGGCTTCGCGGAATACCTGGGTCATGCGGCTACCTTCAGAGGATGGGAACGAGGCCGGCGCCGAATGCGGTCAGCATGCGTACCAGCAGCCACTTCGGCCCGACATTGACCTCGGGGAAGTCGCCCACCGCGACATAGCAGCGATGGAAATCAGCGCTCTGCCGCGGCAGTGGCTGCGGACACTCCGGGCCCGGCTTGAACTCGTAGTCGGTGGCGTAGCGCCATGGCCAGAAGTCGAGGATCGGCAGCGCCTCGGACGCCTTGCCGACGCTGTAGTTCAGGCCGGACAGGACTGGCGGCTTGGCACGCGGCGCCACCGTCCAGGAGTTCTGCGGATGGGTATCGCGCAGGATGCTCTGGGCCAGCTGCTCGGCGAAGGCCGGATCGTCGATGATCACCGCGCCTTCGGTGTTGTAGTTCTCGCTGCGCGGATCGAAGTTGTGGGTACCGACCACGCCGATACGGCGGTCGACCACCAGCGACTTGGCATGCAGGCCCATGCGCGCGCCCTTGCGGGTGACCGGCAGCGGTTTGTTGACCGCCTTGCTGCCCAGGAACGACGGGCGCGTTTCGGTACGCAGCAGGCGGGTCTCGACTTCGCTGCCGGCGGCACGCCGGCGCGCACGACCGTTCTCATAGGCGCTGCCGGTACGCGGATGGATCACCCGCGGCTGCGGGTCATCCACGTCCGCAGTAGCCACCACGTCACCGCCGCCACCGGCATTGCTGCCTGCTGCGCTGCCACCGATCAGCGGATTGCGTCCGGTATCGCTGCCCGGCGCCGCGATCGGGTCGGGCAGCAGGTTGCGGTAATCGACCGGAGCATCCAGCGGGAACGGCTTGAATTCAAAAATGTTGAAGCCCAGCTCGCGCATGTTGCGCCGCTTGTACTTGTACGACAGCGCATACACGATCGGGTTGTCGGTGGCGGCCAGACTGTTGCTGGACACCACCACGCGCGGTGGCTGCGGGCGCTTGCGCAGCTCGCGGAACAGCTTCTGTGCCGGCTTGGACAGCACCAGGTAGGGCGTCTGCAGGATCACTTCGTGCTGCGCACTGGAGATCAGTGCATCCAGCTGCGGCTCGGTGACATGCTGCCCGGCCAAGGGTGCGTCGGCGCGCTCGCGGCGATGCTTGCGCGGCAGATCGGCCACATAGCGCACCGAGGCGACCGGCAAGGCGGTGTCCACGAACGAACGGGTGACGAAGTCGACGTCGTTGGCTTCCTCGCTGACCCGCTCCACCCGCTCGGGCCTGCGGAACTGCGCGGGCGGCAACACCGGCACGCCCTGCTTGAGCAGGGTACGGCCGACATCGTTCAGGCGCTCGGCCGGTACGCTGCGCTGCGCGCGCCAGAAGGCATCGAAGTTGGCCGCCATCGCGCGTGCTTCGGGGCCGGCGATCAGCACGTCCCGGTCGCGGAAGTTGTATTCGCGGTCCCAGTCGTAATAGTCGTCCTGGTAGTTGCGCCCACCGACCACGCCGATCGCATCGTCAACCACCAGCAGCTTGTTGTGCATGCGCTGGTTGAAGCGGCGGAAGCAGCACAGCACGCTGCCGGCATAGTCGAAATAGTTCAGCCGGGCCTTGCCGAACGTCGGGTTGTAGACCCGCAGCTGGAAGTTCTGGTGGGCGCCGGCCAGTGCGCCGAGGATCTGCAGGTCGGAGATCGCCGAAAGCTGGTCGATCAGCAGCCGTACCTTCACCCCGCGCCGCGACGCCGCCAGCAGCTCGTCGATGACCAGGCGGGCGCTGTCGTCCTTGTCGAAGATGTAGGTCTGCAGGTCGATGCTGCGGGTGGCGCTGCGCAGCAGGTTCAGGCGCGCGACCAGCGCGCCTTCGCCCTCGTCCAGCAGGGTGGCATAGTGCCGCGGCTGTTCCGGGGTCGATTCGCTGAACGCCCGGCCGGCCAGGGCCCGCAGGGGCGAGTCCAGCGCGCAGCGGTCGGCCTGCTGGCAATCCACCTGGGTCGAGCGCGCCTGTACGGCGATCGCCTCGGCGCGATCACGCTGGGCATGCGACAGCGACGCGCAGCCGCTGCCCAGCAACACGGTTGCCAGCACCAGTACACGCAGCAATGGATTCACGGTTTCGACGCCTCGCTGAGACGTGCACGCAGTACGAAAGTCACTCGGTCACTCAAGGCAAGCTGCCAGCTGTCCATGCCGTACCGGCCTCGTTGCACGGTACCGCGGCTGACGACGTCGCAATCATAGCCGGGTCGGGCACATTCCGCTTTCTCGACCTTGAGCGTCTCCGGATGGCTGACGCCGCGCAGGGTCAGCCGGCCATCGATGTCGCCACCGTCGGCGACCGTCTCCGGCCAGTACGGCAGCGAGTCGAACTCGACGAAGGGGTAACGACCGGCGTCGAAGAACTCGGGGCCGCGCATCCAGCCGGTATAGCGTTCCTTGCCGGGGATCTCCACGGTGCGGGTGAACATCTTCAGGTGGACCTGGTGACGGCCATCGGACAGCACCTCGATGCGCCCCTCGAACCGCGGGAACACGCCCTCGATACGCTGGCCGAAGCGGGTGCGGACTTCAAAGCCGATCTGCGAGCGCACCACATCCAGCTGCAGCGTACGCGGCGACTCGGCCACGACCGCCGGCAGCGCGGTCGGTGGCGGTGCAGCGGCCCAGGCCGGGCCGATCGCCAGAACGACTGGCAGCAGGCAGCGGCCCGGCAACGCCAACCTCATCGGCTCACGGCCACCAGAAGGCATTCAGGCTGGCCACGCCCGGCTCGATCGTTGCCTCGCGGGCGAAACCGAGCACGGCCACGCCGCCGGGCGGCATGCCGCGGTAATCACTGCTGGTGCCATCGGTCATCAACGCCACCAGCTGCTCCAGCCCGGGGTTGTGGCCGACGATCAGCACCCGGTCCAGGTCACGGCGCTCGTCCACCAGCGCCGCCAGGGTGCCGGGGGTGGCCTCGTAGATGCGGTCTTCCAGGCGCTTTTCGACATAGCCGATGGCCGCCATCACCGCTTCCAGGGTTTCGCGGGTCCGTCGCGAGGGGGAACACAGCACGCAGTCCGGCAGCAGGTTGTTCTCCTTCAGCCACTTGCCGGCGGCTTCGGCTTCGGCGAGCCCCACCGGCGACAACGGCCGGTCGAGGTCGGCCTGGCCGGTAGTGGCAGGTTCGGCGTGGGCGTGGCGGAGCAGGATCAGTTCGCGCATTGCGGGATTCCAATAAAGGGATGGAGACCTACGGCTCTTACAGTTTCAGCCAGGACAACAGGGGTTCCCAGTCGGCCTGGTGCTCGCGCACCTGGGCGGAGCGGTAATCGAAAAGACTGCGACCCAGGCCGGTCATGACCACATAGCTCTGGCTGTCGCGCAGTTGGGCGACCACCGGATAGGGCCAGTCACCCAGCATCTGCAGGGCCTGCTGCGAGGTCTGGGTCCAGGGCTTGGTGCGGTTCAGCACCAGCCCGACCGGCAGCTTGCGGCTGTGCACGCGGGGCACCTGGGCGAGGCTGTTGAGGAAGCCAACGATGGCTTCGATGTCCAGTGCCGAGGGCAGCACCGGCACCACCACGGCATCGGCAGCGTCGAGGAAATGCGGGATATCGTCGGCCAGTGCGCCGGCCGGTGCATCGATCACCACGGTATCGGTACCGTCGGGCAGCTTCTGCACCCATTGCTTCTTGCGGTACACATCGATCGGCAGCACCGCGCTTTCCAGCCCGGCCCGGCGCTGTGCCCAGCGCGTGCTGGAGCCCTGCGGGTCGGCATCGGCGATCACCGTGGCCTTGCCTTGCAATGCCGCGTACGCGGCCAGGTGGGTGGCGATGGTGGTCTTGCCCACCCCGCCCTTGGAACCGGCCACCAGGATCGTCTTCATGCCAGCCTCGCTTCCGGGTACGTGCCCCGAGCGTACACCGCCGATGGTGACGGAAGGTAGAGCCGTGCTGAACCAGCGCCCCCGGCCTTTGCTATCGTGGCGCCCCCGAAGGACCGAACCGCCATGAGCGAACTGCAGGACCTGAGCGCACTGATCCGCGCCAACACGCCGTTGATCGTGGTCGAGACCCAGGATGAGGGTCGCATCGTCGAGCTGTTCCGGCAGACGCTGATGCATGTCTGGCGGGCCCTGCACCGCTGGTCGATCACCGAGGGCCTGCGCCGCATCGACCTGGAGCGCGAGGACGAGCCGGTCGGCCCGCCCGACGCCAGCGCCGCACTGCAGATGATCCGCCAGGCCGACCAGCGCGGGGTGTACCTGCTGCTCGATTTCCACCCCTACCTGGGCTATGCCAGCCACCAGCGCGCGCTGCGTGACCTGATCCAGCGCCGCCACAGCGAACCGCACGTACTGGTGCTGATCGGCGCCAAGGTGGAACTGCCGGCCGAACTGGAAGCGCTGGCGGTGCGCTTCAACCCGCGCCTGCCCGACGCCAATGCACTGCTGAAGATGCTGCGCGAAGAAGCCGATGCCTATGCACGCGAACACGGCGGGCGCCGGGTGGAAGTGGACAGCGAGGCGGTCAAGAAGATCCTGAAGAACCTGCAGGGCCTGAGCCTGGTCGATGCGCGGCGCATCGCGCGGCAGCTGATCTATGCCGATGGCGCGCTGCGCGACGACGACCTGCCACAGCTGGCGCGGCTGAAGTTCGAGCTGCTCAACCGCAGCGGCCACCTGTTCTTCGAGCACGACAGCGCCCGTTTCGGCGACGTGGCCGGGGCCAACCGGCTGAAGCGCTGGATCAACCAGCGTCGCGTCGCCTTCATCGCCGGCTCGGCACCGGCCGGGCTGGACCCGCCACGCGGCATGCTGCTGCTGGGCGTGCAGGGCTGCGGCAAATCGATGCTGGCCAAGGCCACCGCCGCCGGCTTTGGCGTGCCGCTGCTGCGTCTGGACGTGGGCGCGCTGTACAACAAGTACCACGGCGAGACCGAAGCCAACCTGCGCCAGGCGCTGGCCTCGGCCGAGCAGCTGGCGCCATGCGTGCTGTGGATGGATGAGATCGAAAAGGGCCTGGCCACCGGCACCGAGGATGGCGGCGTGTCGCGCCGCGTGCTCGGCTACCTGCTGACCTGGATGGCCGAGCGCAAGGCGCCGGTGTTCATCGTGGCCACCGCCAACCAGGTACACGAGCTGCCGGCCGAGCTGCTGCGCAAGGGCCGCTTCGACGAGATCTTCTTCGTCGACCTGCCCTCGGCCGATGTGCGCGTGGAACTGCTGCGGCTGCATCTGGGGCGGCGCCAGCTCAATGCCGACGACTTCGCGCTGCCGGCACTGGCAGCGGCGGCCAACGGGTTTTCCGGTGCGGAGATCGAGCAGGCGATCGTGGCGGGGCTGTATTCGGCGCATGCCGAAGGCCGGCCACTGGATACCGAGCTGCTGATGGGCGAGATACGCACGTCGCGGCCGTTGTCGGTGTTGATGGCCGAGCAGGTGGCGGCGTTGCGGGAGTGGGCGTCGGGGCGCACGGTGTCCGCGGACGACTGAGGGTTTCCTGCGAACGGCACAGCCCCTCGTGGGTGGTCGCTGAAGGCGCCAGCTGTGGGTTGGCCGGGCGGATAGGCTGCGCAGGGGTCGCTGCAAGTACGTCCATGTAAGCTCGGTCGCCGCATCCATGCGGCTCACGCCCCTGCGCAGCCTACCCGCCCGGCCACGGACAGTTTCCGTGGGCGGCCAGCCACGGAAAAGAAAAAAGAAGAGCAAAAGCAAAAGCGGTTGGCTGGCCACTTTTTGTAGCGCCGAGCCCACGCTCGGCCGCATTCCGATCAGATATCGATCATTCGATTCCAATGCATATTCATCCACGCATGGCGTGGATCTGCGTGTCGACCAAGGTCGACACCTACCAACAGCACCAGGAACCTGTCGAAGGTGGGGCACTGTGGGCTTGCGGGGTGTGAGCGCCATGGATGGCGCGACCAAGCCCCCATGGATGGGTTCACGGCGGCCCCGCAAACCCACAGTGCCCCGCCATCCCCCAGCAAACCGCTTTGGCTTTGGGCTTTGGCAGTTGCCTCTGCAGGTGCCGGGTGCAACCCGGCCGAACCCCAACCTCAGGGCCAGGCCGGTGGCACGGCCGCCCAGGCCTGCTGTACTTCGGCCAACGTCGCGCGTTCGTCATCGCGCCAGCCCGGCAACAGCTGCGCGTAACGACTGCTGTCGCGCCATTGCCCCGGCTCGGTCCGTACGGCAGCGGCGTACCACTTCACCGCCTCCTGCTGCTGTCCGGCCCGCCACAGCGCCAGCGCATAGCTCGGCGGCACCCAGCCGGGATTGCTGCGCAGGGTGCCGGCAGCGGCCTGCCACTGCTCCAGCGCGGCCAACGCCTGGCCCTGCCGCAACAGGTCCCAGCCATAGTTCCAGCGTACGCTGCGGCCCAGCGCGCTCTGCACCGGCGCTTCGGCCAACGCCTCGCGATAGAGCTTGTCGCCCAGTTCCGCGCGCCCCTGCGCAATGGCCACCGACGCCAGCTGCGCCGTAGCTTCCAGCCCCTTGCGGCCACGCTCGCGGTGCTTCAGCAGCTGTGCCACCAGGTCTTCGCCTTCACCCTGCACCACTATGATCGGCGCGGCGGCGGCGTCGCTGTCGAAATAGAACTCCTGCGGTGCCGGCAATGCCGGCGCGGCCCACGCAGTGGCCGCTCCCGAGACCAGCAACACGCCGGCCAGGAACTGTCCTGCAACTGACATCCAGATTCCCCCAAGGTTGAAACACCAACCCTCCCTCTCTCACCCCGATCCTAACCCCAGCACGTCCTTGGCGCGAGTGCCGGGGCTTTTGCCCCCCACTGTTACAATTCGCGCCTTTCCCGCCGCGTGTACCTGCGCGGCCGGTGCCAGCCGATCCTGACCAGGCCAGCCATGACCAGTACCGCGCAACTCACCTCACCCGCCTCCGCCGACCTGCTCGACCGTGATTACACGCTCGACCACAAGTACACCCGCAACGAAGGACGGATCTACCTGAGTGGCGTGCAGGCGCTGGTGCGGCTGCCGCTGATGCAGCGCCTGCGCGACGAAGCCACCGGCATCGACAGCGCCGGTTTCATCAGCGGTTATCGTGGCAGCCCGCTGGGCGGCTTCGACCTGGAGCTGTGGCGAGCGCGCAAGCACCTGGAAGCGGCCAAGGTGAAGTTCACCCCCGGCCTCAACGAGGACCTGGGCGCGACCATGGTGTGGGGCACCCAGCAGACCAACCTGTTCCCCGGCGCCAACGTGCAGGGCGTGTTCGGCATGTGGTACGGCAAGGGCCCGGGCGTGGACCGCTGCGGCGACGTGTTCAAGCACGCCAATGCCGCCGGCACCTCGCGCCATGGCGGCGTGCTGGCACTGGCTGCCGATGACCACGCCTGCCGCAGCTCGACGTTGCCGCATGGCAGCGAAGACGAATTCGTCAGCGCGATGATGCCGGTGCTGAACCCGGCCGGCGTGCAGGACATCCTCGACATGGGCCTGCTCGGCTGGGCGATGAGCCGTTACACCGGGCGCTGGGTCGGTTTCAAGACGATCGCCGAGACGGTGGAATCGTCGGCCTCGGTCGAGGTCGATCCACTGGCTCGGCGCATCGTGCTGCCGGAGGACTTCGACATGCCTGTCGGTGGCCTCAACATCCGCTGGCCCGATCCGCCGCTGGACCAGGAGATGCGCCTGCACCGCTACGCGGTGAAAGCCGCGCAGGCCTTCGCACGTGCCAACGGCATCGACAAGGTGGTGATGGATGCACCGCGTGCGCGGCTGGGCATCGTCACCACCGGCAAGAGCTACCTGGACGTGCTGCAGGCGCTGGAATACCTGGGCCTGGACGAGCAGGCCTGCGCCGACATCGGCATCCGCGTGTACAAGGTCGGCATGACCTGGCCGCTGGAACCGGAAGGCATTGCACGCTTCGCGCAGGGCCTGGAAGACATCATCGTGGTGGAGGAGAAGCGTGCCTTCATCGAGCGCCAGATGAAGGAGCAGTTCTTCAACTGGCCGGCCAGCTGGGGCCAGCGCCCGTCCATCGTCGGCAAGTACGACGAGGCCGGCGAGTGGATCCTGCCGTCCACCGGCGAACTGACCCCGGCCACCATCGCCGGCGTGATCGGTCGCCGCATCCAGAAGTTCTTCAACAACGACTCCATCGAGCAGCGCCTGCAGTGGATGCAGGAAAAGGAAGCCGAGCTTGCGTTGCCACGCGCCAGCTTCCCGCGCGTACCGCACTACTGCTCCGGCTGCCCACACAACACCTCCACCACCGTGCCTGAAGGTTCGCGCGCGCTGGCCGGCATCGGTTGCCATTACATGGTGACCTGGATGGACCGCAGCACCGACACCTTCACCCACATGGGTGGCGAAGGCGTGACGTGGGCCGGGCAGGCCGCGTTCACCGATACCCAGCACGTGTTCCAGAACCTGGGCGACGGCACCTATTTCCACAGCGGATCGCTGGCGATCCGCCAGGCGATCGCGGCAGGCGTCAACATCACCTACAAGATCCTCTACAACGACGCGGTGGCGATGACCGGCGGGCAGCCGGTGGACGGTCCGCTGAGCGTGCCGGACATCGCAAAGCAGATGCGTGCCGAGGGCATCCACACCATCATGGTGCTGTCGGACAACATCACCAAGTGGACGCGCCAGCGCGAGCATTTCCCCAGCGACGTGGAGTTCCATGACCGCAGCGAGCTGGACGCGGTGCAGAAGCGCCTGCGCGAAGTGAAGGGTGTTTCGATCCTGATCTACGAACAGACCTGCGCCACCGAGAAGCGCCGTCGCCGCAAGCGCGGCAAGCTGGAAGATCCGCAGAAGCGGGTGATGATCAATTCGCTGGTCTGCGAAGGCTGTGGCGACTGCGGCAAGAAGAGCTTCTGCGTGTCGGTGCTGCCAAAGGAAACCGAGTTCGGGCGCAAGCGCGACATCGACCAGTCCAACTGCAACAAGGACTATTCCTGCGTCAACGGCTTCTGCCCGAGCTTCGTCACCGTGCACGGTGGCCAGCCGCGCAAGGGCAGCAAGCGCGATGCCTCCACGCTGCTGGACAACCTGCCGGCACCGGTGGTGCGCGGCACCTTGGAGCAGCCCTGGAACATCCTGATCACCGGCGTTGGCGGCACCGGCGTGGTGACCATCGGCGCCCTGCTGGGCATGGCCGGTCACCTTGAGGGCAAGGGCGCCTCGGTGCTCGACCAGACCGGCCTGGCGCAGAAGGGTGGCGCGGTGACCACGCACATCCGCATCGCCCGTCGCCCCGAGGATATCCACGCCGTGCGCATTGCCGCTGGCGAAGCCGACCTGGTGCTGGGCTGCGACATGGTGGTGGTGAACGACTATTGGGCACTGTCGAAGGTGCGTGCCGGCCGTTCGCAGGTGGTGCTCAACACCTATGAAGCGATGCCGGGCACATTCACCACGCGACCGGACATGCAGTTCCCCGCCGCCGATATCATCGCCGGCGTGCGCGTGGCTTTGGGTGGCGAAGAGCCGCTGCTGCTGGACGCAACCCAGCTGGCTACCGCATTGCTCGGTGATGCGATTGCCGCCAACCTGTTCATCCTCGGCTACGCTTGGCAGCAGGGCCTGGTGCCGCTGTCGTTCGAGTCGTTGATGCGTGCCATCGAACTCAACGGCGCGGCCGTGGCGATGAACCAGCAGGCCTTCGCCTGGGGCCGCCTGGCCGCGGTCGATCCGCAGGCCGTGCAGCAGGCGGCAGGCGTGGTGCGCAACCGCCATACCGACACCGAAAATACCCCAGGCCCGCTGCATGCACTGCCGCCGGGCGAATGGGAAGGCAACGAGTGGGGCGCTACCGCCGCACCGCGCAACACCGGCGACGAGCGCGAGCTGCGTGGGTTGCCGACCCATGGTGGCGATGTCGCCTTCCTGCCGTTGGACGACGCGCGCCTGTCGCGCTCGCTGGACGAGATGATCGAGCGCCGCTCGGCATTCCTGACCGACTACCAGGATACCGCCTACGCCAACCGCTACCGCACGCTGGTCGAACGCGTGCGCGCGACCGAAGCCGAGCGCATCGGTGGGTCCACCGCATTGACCGAAACCGTGGCCCGCTACCTGTTCAAGCTGATGGCGTACAAGGACGAGTACGAAGTGGCCCGCCTTTACACCAGCGGCGATTTCCAGCGCCGCCTGCAGCAGCAGTTCGAGGGCGATTACCAGCTGCGCTTCCATCTGGCACCGCCGCTGTTCGCGAAGAAGGACGAGCAGGGCCGGCTGCTGAAGAAGGAATACGGCCCGTGGATGTTCAAGGCGTTCGGCCTGCTCGCGAAGCTGAAGTTCCTGCGTGGCGGCCGCCTGGATGTGTTTGGCCGCACCGAGGAACGCCGCATGGAGCGCCAGCTGATCACCGATTACGAGGCGACCGTGCAGGTGCTGCTGGACGGCCTGGATGATGACCGCCTGGCGCTGGCGGTGGAGATCGCCAGCGTGCCCGAGCACATCCGCGGCTTCGGCCACGTCAAGGAAGCCCATTTCGAGAAGGCCAAGGCCCGCGAAGCGGTGCTGCTGGCGCAGTGGCGCAACCCGAAGGCACTGCATATCGTGCAGGTGGCGTAGTAGCACACCGCAAAAAGAAACCTATTGATTGCCTTTTGAGAATGCAATCAATAGGTTGCCTGTGCCGCAGGAAAGAGATAGGTTGCGTGTCGTAAAGCAACCTATCCTTTGCGTACGTGATGGCGTACGGTCATCTTTCCCGAGGACTGCCGGTATGGACAGGCCGCCGCATACGGTGAGAACACCGCAGCAACTTGCGCCGCTGATGCGCGCGTTCAGACGCCAGGCCGGGCTGAGTCAAGCACAGCTTGCCGAGCGACTGGGCATCTCCCGCCAGGCAGTCGGCGCATTGGAACGCGATCCAGCGTCTGCCAGCTTCGAGCGATTGATGCGAGTCTGGGCCGTGTTGGGCCTGGAAATCAGCCTGCAGCAGCGAAGTCCCCGGGAAAACACGTCGACTTCGGAGTGGTAAGCCATGGGTACGTTGCGGGTCTGGATGAATGGTGTCGAGGTAGCGCTCTGGGATGATGCGCGGAACCGGGCATCCCGCCTTTCCTACATCAGCCAATGGATTGGTTCGACGCAGTCGCGACCGCTGTCCCTTTCGCTCCCCCTGCTGCCCGACGGTGAAAGCCATCAAGGTCAGGTCGTCAACGACTACTTCGACAATCTTCTCCCCGATAACGTCACCATCCGCAACCGGATCCGCGACCGGTTCGCCACGCGCAGCAGCAATACGTTCGATCTGCTTGAAGCCATTGGCCGGGATTGTGTGGGCGCGGTGCAGCTGTTGCCACATTCGCGCACACCGGATGCCATCCAGCGGATAACGTTCGAACCATTGAATGACTCAGGCGTCGCTGAAGTCCTGCGCCAGGTCACAACAAGTGCATTGCCTGGCACTTCTTCCAGCGACGATGCGTTCCGCATTTCCATCGCTGGAGCGCAGGAAAAGACCGGCCTGCTGCTGCACGATGGTCAATGGTGCATTCCTACCGGAAGTACGCCGTCCACGCACATCTTCAAGCTGCCGTTGGGTATCGTCGGCAACATGCGTGCGGACATGCACCAGTCCGTGGAGAACGAGTGGCTGTGCATGCACCTGCTGGCAGCCTTTGGTATTCCCGTCGCGGATACGCAGATGGGGCGTTTTGAAGATCAAGGTGCACTGATCGTCGAACGTTTCGACCGGCGACTGGCCGCGGATCGCACGTGGTGGCTTCGCTTGCCGCAGGAAGATATGTGTCAGGTCTTTGGCCTCCCCGCTGCCCGAAAGTACGAATCCGATGGCGGCCCCGGCATCGTGGCCATCATGGATCTGCTTCGGCAATCCGAGCAGCCTGAGGATCGAGCAACCTTCTTCAAGACGCAGATCCTGTTCTGGATGCTTGCCGCGACCGACGGCCACGCAAAGAACTTCAGCGTCCACATCGACGCGGGTGGGCGCTTCCGTCTGACTCCTGTCTACGACGTGCTGTCGGTATATCCCATCCTCGGCCGGGGGCCCAATCAACTCGATCCGCACAACGCGCAGCTTGCCATGGCGGTAGAGGGCAAGAACCGCCATCGAAAACTGCATCTTGTGCGACGCCGGCACTGGAACGAAACCGCACGCGCCTGTGGCGTAGCCGATGGCGCAGAACCATGGATCGAGACATTGCTGGAGACCGTGGAACCTGCCATCGAACAGGTCACACGCCAGCTTCCAAGCGGCTTCCCTTCGACCGTGTCCGAACCTGTTTTCAAGGGACTGCGTGCTGCGGCGACCCGCCTTTCCAGCATGGCCCCCGACGCCTGATCACCCCAGGCGCCACAACAACACTCGGTTGTTGGCCGGCATGGCCAGATCACCCAACCGGGTGAATCCGTTGTCCGCCGCCAGCGCCTGCACGGCTTCGGCATCACGGATGCCGCTACGCGGATCACGCGCTTTCAGCCAGCCATCGAATTGCGCGTTACTGTCGCTGCTGTAACGGCCGCCGTAATTGAAGGGGCCATACACCGCCAGCAGCGCGCCATGGCGCAGCAGGGGTGGAAGTGCGGCAAACAGGGCCTGCACGTGTTCCCAGCTCATGATGTGCAGGGTGTTGGCAGTGAATGCAGCATCGAACGTGCTGCCTTCCGGCAGGCTCAGGCCGGTCGCCGGTGGCAGCTCGACCTGCAGCGCCACCGGCGGCAGCAGGTTCAACAGCGCCGCCTCCGCGCGCCAGGCCTCGATCCCTTGAAGATGATCCGGATGGTCGCTGGGCTGCCAGCGCAGCCATGGCCAGCGCTCGGCGAAGAAGGCCGCATGCTGGCCGGTACCACTGCCGATCTCCAGCACCCGGTGGCGGTCGCCCATCCACGGGTCGAGCGCAGCGGCGATGGGTTCGCGATTGCGCTCGCAGGCTTCTGAATACGGCTTGCTCGACATCGAGACGGCGTCCAGGCGGGGTCGACTCATTGTGCACGAGGGGGTTACTGAGCAGGGCTGCGCCCTGCACCCGCAGAGGCAACGGCAACGGCCGAAGCAACAGCCCAAGCAACAGCAAAAGCTGGTTTCCTGTGGGTTGGCGGGGTGGGTCCGGTTGAGGGGGACGCCGTAAACCCATCCATGGGGGCTTGGTCGCGGCATCCATGCCGCTCACACCCCCTCAACCGGACCCACCCCGCCTTCGACAAATTTTCGCGATCTGTCGGAAGGGATCTGACCCCGGATTCATTTCGATATCTGGCAGATGTGTCGACCAAGGTCGACACCTACCAACAGCCGCAGGAATCTGTCAGAGGCGGGGCGGTGTCGGATTGCGGGGTGTCCGCGGCATGGATGCCGCGGCCAAGCCCCCAGGGATGGGTTTACGGCGTCCCCGCAATCCGACACCACCCCGCCAACCCACGGATAGCCAGCTTCTGCCGTTGACGTTGACGTTGATTCGGCAGGTGCAGGGCTGCAAGCCCTGCCGAAACCCACCCCTACCATGACTGCAGTCACTTGCCCGAATGGCCGCCGCTGGCGAAAGTCGAGGAGTTGACGTGATCGGATCGGTCCTTTGCCGGCCGCACGGAAGTGAGAGAGAGACGCAGTGCAACGACGTGAGTTCCTGGCATTTTCCGGTCTGGGCCTGGCGGGCCTGGTCCTGCCGCATTCGCGGCTGATCGCCGCCGAGCAGTTGCTGGCCCCGGTCGACCCGGCCAAGCGCCGACGCCTGGCCGAGGTCGCCCTTGCCGCCGCGCGCGCGGCCAAGGCCAGCTACTGCGACGTGCGCATCGGTCGCTACCTCAACCAGTCGGTGATCACCCGCGAACACCAGGTCGGCAACGTGACCAACCGCGAGTCGTCCGGTGTGGGCGTGCGGGTGATCGTCAACGGTGCCTGGGGTTTCGCCGCCACCCACCAGCAGACCGAAGCGGCGGTGCGCACCGCCGTCGAGCAGGCCACGGCCATTGCCCGCGCCAATGCCAGCATCCAGACCCGGCCGGTGCAGCTGGCGCCCACTCCCTCGGTAGGCGAGGTGCGTTGGCAGACACCGATCCGCCGCAATGCGATGGAAGTGCCGATTCAGGACAAGGTCGAACTGCTGCTGGCACTCAATGCGGCCGCGCTGAATGCGGGCGCTGACTACATCAATTCCACCCTGTTCCTGGTCAACGAGCAGAAGTACTTCGCTTCCAGCGACGGCTCGTTCATCGACCAGGACATCCACCGCATCTGGCTGCCGTTCACCGCCACCGCCATCGACAAGGCCAGCGGCAAGTTCCGCACCCGCGCCGGCCTGTCCTCGCCGATGGGCATGGGCTACGAATTCCTCGACGGGGACGCGCGTGGCAAGGTGCAGCTGCCCGGTGGCATCACCGCCTATCGCGATTCCTACGACCCGGTCGAGGACGCCATCGCCGCCGCCCGCCAGGCGCGCGAGAAGCTGAAGGCGCCCTCGGTGAAACCCGGCAAGTACGACCTGGTGCTGGATCCGTCCAACCTGTTCCTGACCATCCACGAGAACGTCGGCCATCCGCTGGAGCTGGACCGCGTGCTCGGCTACGAAGCCAACTACGCCGGCACCAGCTTCGCCACCCTGGACAAGCGCGATGCCGGTTTCCGCTGGGGCAGCGACATCGTCACCTTCTTCGCCGACAAGACCCAGCCGGGCAGCCTTGGTGCGGTCGGCTACGACGACGAAGGGGTGAAGACCCAGCGCTGGGACCTGGTGCGCGACGGCATCCTGGTCGACTACCAGGCTACCCGCGATGAGGCGCACATCCTGGGCCGCGACGCCTCGCATGGCTGCAGCTATGCCGACTCGTGGTCCAGCGTGCAGTTCCAGCGCATGGCCAATGTCTCGCTGGCACCGGGCAGGAAACCGCTCAGCGTCGAAGACATGGTCAAGGACGTGGAGAACGGCATCTACATCCACGGCCGTGGCTCCTATTCCATCGACCAGCAGCGCTACAACGCGCAGTTCGGCGGCCAGCTGTACTACCAGATCAAGAACGGAAAGATCACCGGCATGGTCGAGGATGCGGCCTACCAGATCCGCACGCCGGAGTTCTGGAACGCCTGCACCGCCATCTGCGATGAACGCGATTTCCGCCTCGGCGGTTCGTTCTTCGACGGCAAGGGCCAGCCCGGCCAGGTGTCAGCGGTCTCGCATGGTTCGTCCACCACCCGTTTCAACGGCATCAACATCATCAACACCGCGCGCAGTCTCGGCGCTTGAGCCACCCGTCCTTCATGGAGAGCAGCCTTGCACAGACGTGACTTCCTGGCCCTGACCGGGCTTACCGCTGGCGGCCTGATCGTGCCGTCGTTCTTCGGCAAGGCGATCGCCGCCGAGCACCTGCAGTCCAGCCTCGACCCTGCGCTGAAAAAACGCCTGGCCGACGCCGCCCTGCAGGCCGCACGCAGCGCCGGCGCCACCTACTGCGACGTGCGCATCGGCCGCTACCTGCGGCAGTTCGTGATCACCCGCGAAGACAAGGTGCAGAACGTGGTCAACACCGAGTCCACCGGTGTGGGCATCCGCGTGATCGTCAACGGCGCCTGGGGCTTTGCCGCCACCAATGCACTCAGCACCGCCGACGTGGCTCGTGCGGCACAGCAGGCGGCGGCGATCGCCAAGGCCAACGCGGGCGTGCAGACCGCGCCGGTGCAGCTGGCCAAGGCGCCGGGCGTGGGCGAGGTCAGCTGGAAGACGCCGATCCGCAAGAATGCGATGGAGGTACCGATCAAGGAGAAGGTCGACCTGCTGCTGGACGTCAACGCCGCGGCGATGGGCGCCGGCGCCAGCTTCGTCAATTCGATGCTGTTCCTGATGAACGAGCAGAAGTACTTCGCCTCCACCGACGGCTCCTACATCGACCAGGACGTGCACCGCATCTGGGCACCGATGACGATCACCGCCATCGACAAGGCCAGCGGCAAGTTCCGCACCCGCGAAGGCCTGTCCGCGCCGATGGGCCTGGGCTACGAGTACCTGGATGGCGCCGCTGCCGGCAAGGTGCTGACGCCCAATGGCGTGGTCAACTACGGTTCGTCCTACGACATGAAGGAAGATGCCATCGCGGCGGCCAAGCAGGCGCAGGAGAAGCTGAAGGCGCCGTCGGTGAAGCCTGGCAAGTACGACCTGATCCTGGATCCGTCGCATACCTGGCTGACCATCCACGAGTCGATCGGCCACCCGCTGGAACTGGACCGCGTGCTCGGCTACGAAGCCAACTACGCCGGCACCAGCTTCGCCACCCTGGACAAGCGTGAGCAGCATTTCCAGTACGGCAGCGAGCACGTCAACATCTTCGCCGACAAGACCCAGCCGGGCAGCCTCGGCGCGGTGGCGTACGACGACGAAGGCGTGAAGTGCAAGCGCTGGGACCTGATCAGCAACGGCAAGCTGGTGGACTACCAGACCATCCGCGACCAGGCCCACATCCTCGGCAAGACCGAATCCGATGGCTGCTGCTACGCCGACTCGTGGTCCAGCGTGCAGTTCCAGCGCATGGCCAACGTGTCGATGGCGCCGGGCAAGTCGCCGCTGAGCGTGTCGGACATGATCAAGGACGTGGAGAACGGCATCTACATCATCGGTGACGGTTCGTTCTCGATCGACCAGCAGCGCTACAACGCGCAGTTCGGCGGCCAGCTGTTCTACGAGATCAAGAACGGAAAGATCACCCGCATGCTTGAAGACGTGGCCTACCAGATCCGCACGCCGGAGTTCTGGAACGCCTGCAGCGCCGTCGCCGACGAGCGCGATTACCGCCTGGGCGGTTCGTTCTTCGACGGCAAGGGCCAGCCCGGCCAGGTCTCGGCGGTCTCGCACGGGTCTTCGACCGCGCGCTTCAACGGCATCAACGTCATCAACACCGCACGCAGCCTCGGCTGACCGGTCAGGAGCCCTTACACCATGAGTATCTTCACCGAAGCCCAGGCCAAGGCCATCCTCGACAAGGTCATCGCCCTGTCCAAGGCCGATGAGTGCACCGCCGTACTGGCGGGGTCGATCAACGGCAACATCCGTTTCGCCCTGAACAACGTGTCCACCAGTGGCATCGTCGACAACACCGAACTGGCCGTTACCGTGGCTTTCGGCAAGCGCGTGGGTACCGCTTCGATCAACGAGTTCGACGACGCCGCGCTGCAGCGCGTGGTCCGTCGCGCCGAAGACCTGGCCCGCCTTGCCCCGGAGAACCCGGAGTTCATGCCGGCCATCGGCAAGCAGAGCTACCGCGCCAGCCCGACCTTCAGCGAATCCACTGCCGCCATCGATCCGGCCTTCCGTGCCAAGGTCGCCGCCGATTCGATCGCGCCGTGCCGTGGCAACGGGCTGATCGCCGCCGGCTTCCTGGAAGACGGCCAGGGCTTCTACGCCACGGCCAACAGCAACGGCAACTTCGGTTACCAGCGCAGCACCAACTTCGACTACACCTGCACCGTGCGCACCGAAGACGGCCGTGGCTCGGGCTGGGTGGGTCGCAACCTGAAGGACGCGGCCGACTTCAAGGCCGACCAGGACATCCGCATCGCGATGCGCAAGGCGACCGAGTCGCAGGAAGCCAAGGCGCTGGAACCCGGCAAGTACACGGTGATCCTGGAACCGGCGGCGGCCGCGGGCCTGATCAGCTTCATGATGAACTTCTTCAGTGCTCGCTCGGCTGACGAAGGCCGCAGCTTCCTGTCGAAGAAGGGCGGCGGCAACAAGCTGGGCGAGCAGGTCTACGATCCGCGCGTGAACATGCACGCCGACCCGTGGCATCCGGATGCGCCGGTGCTGCCGTGGGATGGCGAAGGCATGCCGCGCGAGCGCATCGCCATCATCGAGAACGGCAAGGTCGCCAACCTCGACTACTCGCGCTTCTGGGCACAGAAGCAGGGCAAGACCGCCAAGGCCACGCCCGGCAACCTGCTGATGAGTGGTGGCGAGAAGAACACCGCCGAGCTGGTGCGCGGCACCCAGAAGGGCATCCTGGTCACCCGCACCTGGTACATCCGCATGGTCGACCCGCAGACCGTGCTGCTGACCGGCCTGACCCGCGATGGCACCTTCTACATCGAGAACGGACAGATCAAGCACCCGGTGAAGAATTTCCGCTTCAACGAGTCGCCGGTGATCATGCTCAACAACATCGAAGAGCTGGGCAAGCCGGTGCGCGTGGCCGGTGACGAATCCAGCTTCGTGATGATGATTCCGCCGATGAAGCTGCGCGATTTCACCTTTACGTCGTTGTCCGACGCGGTCTGATGGATCGCCGGGCCTGCCTGCGCTGGTTGGCCGCTGCCGCTTCGGCGGCGGCGCTGCCGGCATGGGCACAGGCAGGCCCGCGCAGTTCGCGCTACGACTTCTGGTTCACCCGCCTGCAGTACGACTCCGGTGACTGGGACGTGGACGCGCGCATGCCGTCCAACCTGATCACCTCGCTGATCGACTACACCTCCCTGCGGGTGGACCCGCAGGAACGCGTGGTGGCGTTGGCCGACCCGCGCATGCTGGAGGCGCCATTCTGCTACCTGGCCGGGCACACCCTGGTCGAGTTCAACGCCGCCGAACGGCAGAACTTCGTGCGCTACGTGCGCAATGGTGGCTTTGTTTTCGTCGATGACTGCAACCACGATATCGATGGCCTGTTTGCCACCTCGTTCGAAGCGCAGATGGGCCGGCTGTTCGGGCCGAAGGCGCTGCAGAAGCTGCCCAACAGCCACGCGCTGTACCGCAGCTTCTTCCGCTTCCCCGACGGCCCTCCCGCAACCAGCTTCGAGCTCAACGGGTGGGGCGATGACCTGGTGCACGACTACCTGAAAGGCATCGAAGTCGACGGTCGGCTGGGGCTGCTCTACAGCAACAAGGACTACGGCTGCGAGTGGGACTACGACTGGCGCAACAAGCGTTTCCTGGCCGAAGACAACACCCGCTTCGGCGTCAACATCGTGATGTATGCATTGAACAATTGAACGGACCACGCCCATGACTTCCCCCGACCTCGATACCCTGCTGCCGCGCCTGCACGATCTGCGCGCTGCGCTCGCCCACGCCGTGGTCGGCCAGCACACGGTGGTCGAGCAGTTGCTGATCGGCCTGCTGGCCGGTGGCCACTGCCTGCTGGAAGGCGCGCCGGGGCTGGGCAAGACCCTGCTGGTTCGCTCGCTGGGGCAGGCACTGGAACTGCAGTTCCGGCGCGTGCAGTTCACCCCGGACCTGATGCCCAGCGACATCCTCGGCACCGAACTGCTGGAAGAAGACCACGGTACCGGCCATCGCCATTTCCGCTTCCAGCAGGGCCCTATCTTCACCAACCTGCTGCTGGCCGACGAGCTCAACCGCACCCCGCCCAAGACGCAGGCCGCGCTGCTGGAAGCGATGCAGGAACGCACCGTCAGCTACGCCGGCACGACCTACACGTTGCCGGCGCCGTTCTTCGTGCTGGCCACGCAGAATCCGATCGAACAGGCCGGTACCTATCCATTGCCCGAAGCGCAGCTGGATCGCTTCCTGCTGCACGTGCTGGTCGATTACCCCAGCGAGGAAGAAGAGCGGCAGATCCTGGAACAGACCACCGGTAGCGCCACTGGAAGCGTGCCGAAGGTGATGGATGCCGACGCGGTGATCGCGCTGCAGGCAGCGGTGCGCCAGGTGCATGTCAGCCCCGACGTGCTGGCCTGGATCACCCGCTTGGTGCGCGCCAGCCGTCCCGGCGAGGGCGCACCGGCGGCAATCAACCAGTGGGTGAAATGGGGTGCAGGCCCGCGTGCCGGGCAGTCGCTGGTGCTGGCCGCCAAGGCGCGCGCACTGCTGCAGGGACGTTTCGCCGCCACCCGCGAGGATGTGCAGGCGCTGGCCGCACCGGTGATGCGTCATCGCCTGCTGCTGTCCTTCGCCGCCGAGGCCGAGCAGAAGCGGGCTGACGATGTGGTCGCCGCACTGCTGCAGGCCGTTCCATTCCCCGGTTGATCCACTGGTGACTGCCGGCACGCCGCTGCTGCTGCCACCCGACCTGCGTGCGCGCTTGCGTGCGCTGCGGCTGTGGCCACGCCTGGCCAGCGGCGCGAGCGGCATCGGCCAGCATGCCAGCCGCAGTCGCGGTGCCGGCCTGGAATTCGCCCAGTACCGTGCCTACGAGCCCGGCGACGAACTGCGCCAGATCGACTGGAAGCTGTACGCGCGCTCGGATCGCTTCTTCGTGCGTGAATCCGAGCGCGAAAGCCCGATCACCGTGTGGTTGCTGCTCGATGCCACCGCCTCGGCGGGCCAGGCCGACCGCGCGGCACCTGGACGCAGCCGCCTGGATCACATGCGGCAACTGGCAGCCTGCGTGGTCGAGCTGGCACTGCAGCAAGGTGATCGCTTCGGCCTGCTGGCCATCGACGGCGAAGGCCTGCAGCTGGTGCCGGCCGCACATGGCGCGCGCCAGCGTGACCGCGTGCACCTGCAACTGCATGCCCTGCAGGCGCGTGGCGGATGGCCGACCGCCGAGCGCCTGCGGCCGCTGTGGGAGCGCGTGCGCCCTGGCGATCTGCTGCTGGCCATCGGCGATGGTTTTGATGACGCAGGCATCGTGCTGCTGGAGCAGTTGGCCAGCGCGCGCCGCGAGGTGATGCTGCTGCAGGTGCTGACCGCCGACGAACGCGATTTCCCGTTCGACGCAGGTCATCGTTTCCGCGACCCGGAAACGGGCGATGAACTTCTCGGCGATGGCGCCGCGATCCGTGCCGACTACCTGCAGCGCTTCGCCGAGGCCCATGCCGCGCTGCAGGCGCGGTTGCAGTCCAGTGGCATCGCCACCGCCACCGGTTGGCTCGACCAGCCGCTGGACCAGCCGCTGCAGGCGCTGTTCGGCCGCAGGGGCGGCGCATGAGCCTGCTGTTCCCGCTGGGCCTGGCGGCGCTGGCTGCATGGCTGTTGCCACTGCTGATCCACCTCGCCCGTCGTCATCCCTATACGCCGCTGGATTTCGCTGCGCTGCGCTGGCTGCGCGCCCAGATACGACCGCGCCAGCGCATCCGCTTCGATGATTGGCCACTGTTGCTGGCGCGCCTGCTGTTGCTGGCCGCATTGGCCCTGCTGCTGGCGCGCCCGGCGCTGACCGGTCCTGCACCGGTGCCAGCGGCGTGGACGGTGGTGGCACCGGGCCTGGACGCGAACGCACTGCGCGGCAACGCCGATGCACGCAACTGGCATTGGCTGGCGCCGGGCTTTCCGCCCATCGACCAGCCCACGCCGGTGGACGCTGCTTCCCTGCCCAGTCTGCTGCGCGAGCTGGATGCGCAGCTGCCGGCCGGCACCGCGCTGACCGTACACGTACCCGATCCCTTGCCCGGCCTTGATGGCGCCCGCCTGCAGTTGTCGCGCGAGGTGCAATGGCAGCCACACGCGCTGGCCGTCACCGCAGCGCCGCACGCCTCCGTGGCACCACGCCTGCGTACGCGCAGCGATGCCCCGGCGGCAGCGCTGCAATGGCTGGGCGCGTTGCAGCGCGCATGGAGCACGCAAGCGCTTGCGGCTCCCCTGGCCGACGATGCGTTGCCGGGCCGCGGTGAGATCGGCGTGTGGACCGGCACCGATGTACTGCCTGGCACCTGGCAGAGCTGGCTGCAGCAGGGCGGCACGGTGCTGACCGCTGCCAAGCCGCCAGCGGGCGCAGCCGTCCTGCTGCGTGATGCAGACAATGTGCCGCTGCTATGGCTGCAGCGCATCGGCCAAGGCCGCCTGCTGCATCTGCGCGGCGAATGGAACGCGGCCCGCAACAGTGCACTCCGCGATGACAGCCTGCCCCGCGACCTGCTGCAGGCCCTGCAACCGCCATCGACCCCGCACCTGGGTGACGCGCAGGACCAGGCGCCACGTCGCGCGACGCTGCCAGCGGCAACGCCGCCCCTGCGTGAACCGACCTCCTGGCTGCTGCTGATGATCGTGCTTCTGTTCGCGCTTGAGCGCTGGATGGCGAGCAGCGCGCGACGCAGGGCTGCACCATGAAGACGCTGCAACAGGCATGGCAGCGCGCACGCCGGCGCCGCGCCGCGGTCACTCTGCTGCTGGGCCTGCCATGGGCGTTGGCGGCGGCGGCACTGGCGCTGCGCCTGTCGGGTTTTGATATCGCCTGCGTCGTGGCGACCGTGGCCCTGCTCCTCATTGCGGCCGTGGCAACCACGCGCGCCCGGCAGCTGGACCGGCGCTGGCTGCAGCGCAGGCTGGATGCCAGTGGTGCCAGCGAGGACAGCGCCGACCTGCTGTTCGCCAACGCCGCCACACTCAATCCACTGCAGCAACGCCAGCGCACGCACGTGCTGGCGGCGCTTGAACGCAATCTCCCCGAGCTGCGACCACGCTGGCCGCGCAGGGCGGTGGCGCTGTGCTGGATCGGCGGCATCGCCGTCGCTGGGCTGGCACTGGGCTGGCCGCACAACGCCGCACCGCGCACCGCCGCCCTTGCGACACCGCAAAGCAGCAGCCAGGCCGGTCCACTGCGTCTTCAGTCCACCCGCCTGCACATCGATGCACCGGCCTACACCGGCCAACCCACGCGTACACAGAACGCACTCGACGCCAAAGTCGCCGCCGACAGTCGCGTGTTCTGGTCGCTGCGCTTCGACCGTGCACCCAGCAAGGCCTGGCTGCAGTTCCACGATGGCCGTCGCCTGCCATTGCACGAGCACGACGGTGAGTGGCAGGCGCAGGATGTGGCGCGCACCCCGGTGCTGTATCGCGTGGTCAGCGAACCGGCGCTGGCCGACACCCGCCTGCATCGGCTCGACGTGGTCGCCGACCGTGCGCCCACGGTGCGCGTGATCGACCCTGCTGCCAGCCTGGTGTTGGGCAGCCCCGGGCAGCGGCAGTGGACGCTGCGCTTCGAGGCCAGCGACGATCATGGCGTCCTCCCGCAGGCGACGCTGTCGATCACCACCACCCAAGGCAGCGGTGAGAACATCACTTTCGTCCGGCGCAGCGTGACCCTCAACGGCAGCGGCGAGGCGACGGCACGGCGCTTTGCCCACACCCTCGACCTGGCCGCTCTGGGCGCACAGCCCGGCAACGATGTGATCGCCCAACTGGAAGTGCGCGACAATCACGCGCCGACAGCACAGGTCGGCCGCAGCAGCAGCGTGATCCTGCGCCTGCCCAGCACCGAAGCCGTGCTCGGTGCCGAACTGGAAGGCCGCATCAAGAAGACCCTGCCTGCGTACTTCCGCAGCCAGCGGCAGATCATCATCGATGCCGAGGCGTTGATCCGCGAACGCCGGGGCGTTGCCGCCGATACCTTCATCAAGCGCAGCGATGCCATCGGCGTCGACCAGCGAATCCTGCGCCTGCGCTACGGCCAGTTCCTGGGCGAGGAAAGCGAGGGCGCGCCGAAGCCACCGCCGACCAGCGACCTGCCCACCAGCGATACCCCCGCGGCCGACGCGCACGATGACGATCATGAGCACGATCACGAGGCGCAGGCAGGCGCACATGACGAGCACGGCCACGACCACGGCGGTGCGGCCAACGGCAGCGACACGCCGCCGGTGTTCGGCAGTGCCACCGACGTGCTGTCCGAGTACGGGCATACCCACGACCACGCCGAGGCGGCGACACTGCTTGACCCGCAGACGCGCGCCACACTGAAGGCAGCACTGGACCAGATGTGGTCGGCCGAAGGCGAGCTGCGCCAGGGGCGCCCCGAGCAGGCCCTGCCGTTTGCCTACAAAGCGCTGGCATTCATCAAGCAGGTGCAGCAGGCCGAGCGCATCTACCTCGCCCGCGTCGGCCCGGAGCTGCCGCCGATCGACGAGGGCCGACGCTTGAGTGGCGACCGTGCCGGGTTGGCCAGCCGCGCACTGCCGCTGGCCGCGCGCACGCCCCTTGACCCAGCCGTCGTCGAGGCCTGGCAGCGATTGGGCGACGAGGGCGGTACGCCCGACCTGAACATGCTGGCCGCTTGGCAGCAGCGCAACAGCGCCTTCCTGCCCGACGCACTGGACCTGGCTGCCGCCATCGAGCAACTGCGCATCGAACCCGGCTGCACCGAGTGCCGACAGCGCCTGCGTGCGCAGCTGTGGCGCGCACTGCAGCGGCCACTGCCGCAGGTGATGCGACGCAGTGCAGCCGATGCCATGGGGCAGCGCTACCTCGACGCGCTGGAGGCCCAGCCATGAGCACATCGGCATTGAATGTGTGGATCGCGCTCGTGCTGGGGCTGATCGTGCTCGTCGCCAGTGCCCGCCAGCTGCGTTCGCCCACGCGGGGTCGCGGCCGTCTGATCGCCGTACTCACGCTGCAGGCCGCCGCCGCTGCGCTGCTGTACGTCTGCCTGCTGCCGCCATCACAACGCGTTGCCCCGACCGGCCTGGTGGTGATCGGCGCCGAGGCCGACAAGGCGGGTGCGCTGCCGGCCGGCGCAACCCGGGTTCTGCTGCCGGAAGCAACGGCCATGGCCGGTGCAGCGCGCGTGCCGGACCTGGCCACCGCATTGCGCCGCTATCCGTCCTCTACGGTGACCCTGGTCGGAGCCGGTCTGGCCGCGCGTGATCGCGATGCCGGACTGCCCACCGATACGCGCTGGCAGGCAGCGCCTGCACTCAACGGTTGGATCACGCTGCAGCCGCCTGCGGACGCAGCTCCCGGTGCCCGCTTCGATGTGCACGCACAGGCACGCGGCGTGGAACGCGCGCAGGCCGAACTGCTGGACCCGGCTGGCGCCGTGGTCGATCGTGCGCCGCTGGCAGCCGATGGCCGTGTGCAGCTCAGCGGCATCGCCCGCGCCGAAGGCCGTAGCGTGTTCCAGCTGCGCCTGCTGGATGCGCAGGGCCATGTGGCCGACAGCGTGCCGGTGCCGCAGCAGACGCTGGCCGCCGCTCCGCTGCGCCTGCTGGTGCGCGCTGCTGCACCGGGCGCCGAACTGAAGTACCTGCGCCGCTGGGCCACCGATGCCGGCATCCGCGTGCAGGTACAGGCCGAGACCGGCGCAGGTCTCAGCGTGGGCGATGGCAGCGTGGCGTTGGACGCAGCCACGCTGGCGCGCAGCGACCTGCTGCTGCTCGACGAACGCAGCCTGGCCGCACTCGGCGCCGGTCAGATGGCGGCCGTGCGCCAGGCCGTGCGCGACGGCCTTGGCCTGCTGGTGCGCAGTACCGGCGCGCCATCGGCCAGCGCACGGCAACGCCTGCGCGATCTTGGCCTGCCGTTGCAGGGCGATGCCGGCAGCCAGATCGCGGCGAAGCCCGGCGAGGGTGACGCCACGATGCTGCAGGCACGTCGCGGGCCCCTTGCCGCCGGCACCCTGCCCACCGGTGATGGCGAAGAAGCGGACCGCGCGTCGCACGCAGCAGCGCTGCCGGCGCTGGAGTACCTGGCACTGCAGGCCGACGGCAGCCGCGCCCTGCTGCGGGATCGCGACGGCAAGCCCATCGGCGGTTGGCGCGCCGTCGGCAAGGGTCGCATCGGCATGCTGCCGATCACTGACAGCTGGCGCTGGGTACTGGCCGGTCGCGAGGATCGCCACGGCGAGTTGTGGAGCTCAGTGTTCGCCACCCTGGCACGCGCGCAGGCTGGTACCGAAGGCCCATGGTCGCCACAGGCACTGGCCTGGGCCGGCGAACGCCAGTCGCTGTGTGGCATGCAGGCACCGCTGCAAGCCTTCGACACACACGGCAAGGGCGTACCGCTGATCGTCGACGGCAGCACCGGCGCGGCGCGATGTGCGGGCTGGTGGCCGCGCCAGGCCGGTTGGCAGCGCCTGCAGCAAGGCGACCGCGTGCATTGGCGCTACGTGTTCGATCCGCAGCAGGCCTCGGCGCTGCACCGACAGGCGATGATCGATGCCACCGCGCAGCGGCTGGCTACATCCGCACCGGCTACCTCGCAGGCGGACCAGCGCGTTCCGGGGCCGCGCTGGCCGTGGTGGTTGGCGTTCGTGCTGTGCGCATCGCTGCTGTGGTGGCTTGAGCGACGGCGCTGATTGGAACGCAAGCACCATCCACGCATGGCGTGGATCTACTGACGCCATGCGTGAATCGACGGAATGCGCCGTTCAACGTTTCCCGGCGCGCCGGTACACGCCGTTGAAGCGCACGTTCATGCCGCCGCACTCGCTGTTGTCGGCCACGATCAGCACGTCCCCCAGCAGCTGCGCGTGCACCGTGCAGGTGTCTTCCACGAAGTCGACCTGGGCGCCACGCGGCGCCGCCTGTGCACTCACCGCGCCGATGTTCGGGCCGCCCGGGCGTTCGGCCGGCGTCGGGTTGGCCGAGGGCCAGTAGGCATCGCCTTCCACGTGCAGCTGGCCGTCACGCACGCGGATCTGCAGGCCGTTGTCACTGTCCTTCCAGTCTCCCGACCAGGCCTGCAGCGTAGGGGTGGGAACCGGCAACGCCTGCAGCTTGCTGCGATCCACCCAGCCTGCGCTGCCACCGACCTTGTTCGGGAAGAAGGCGCAGCGGTAACCGCCAAGATCGCGCCCGGTCACCACCGTATCGCCGCTCACCACGTAGCTGCGCTGGCGGCAGGCGGGTTCGCCTTTCGCGGGGCAGCCGTCCATGTCGCCGAGCAGGTACAGGCGCGGCGTGCCGACCACCTTGGCCAGGGCAAAGCCCGATTGCTCCGAAGGAAACGCGCCATTGCGGCAGGAGCCACCATCGGTCAGCTCGCTGGCGGACACGGCAAGCGGGCTCAGCGTCGCAAGCAGGAACAGGGTACGTAGCAGCATCCAGGCAGCCTCGAAGGGAAGGTCCGCAGGATACCGCCTACTTCTGAGGCGGTGCCCCGCAACCGTCCTGCTGCGCGCAGAACTGCAGTGCGCGCCGTTGCTGCTCGGCGCTCAGTTCCGGTGGCGGCCGCGCGATGGCCGACTGGATCTGGTCCGGGCCACCGGTGAGCTTGTTCACTCCCTTTGCGGCCGCCATCACGCCCTTGACCACGCCCATCATGATGTAGCCCCCGGCCATGCTGACCTGTTCGGGCGACGGCGGCTCGCTCCAGTTGCGGCTGAAGCGGTTGTTCTCGGCCTTCAGCGGATTCTTGAAGCGGTACAGGTCCAGCGGCTGGTCGTCTTCAGGCTTGAGCGCACGCACTTCACCGAGGGTGGTGACGTTGTCCTGCGGCAGGGTGCTGGAAACCGGCGCGGTGATTGCTGCCGGTGCGTCCGCAGGGGGAGCAGGCGCAGGGTCGGGCACTGTCACCGGCGCGGCCTGCTGCGCCTGCGCGATGCCGGTCAGCAGCAGGCTGGCCAGAAGTGCTCCCTGCGTTCCACGTCGTGCCACAGCCATCCACCCTGTTGGTTGCGTCCAGCGACCAAGGATACGGATGCGGGCTTCAGATTTCGTTGGCGGTGGCACGGGCGTTCAGCGCACAGCGCGCCGCACTGAATGATTCACTCCCTCCCGTCACGGTGTCTCACATGCTGAGACCCATCTGTGGTGCCATGTGACCCCCTGAAAATCCTCTTCCCATGGCCTACGAACTCGCCAAGCGCACCGCCGATGCGGAGCAGCAGCTCGCTACCCGCGATGGCCTGCCCGCCCGCGATGGCGCCCTGCTCAGTGCACGCCTGCAGCGCCGCTACCAGGATCGCATCACCGGCAGTTTCGCCATTCCCGGCCGCGAAGGCCGCTACGCGCCGATTCCCGATTCCGTGCCACCGGCCCTGGCTGCGGCACTGAAGGCACGCGGCATCGAGCAGCTCTATAGCCACCAGGCCGAGGCCTGGGACGCCAGCCAGCGTGGCGAGCACGTGGCCATCGTCACCCCCACTGCCAGCGGCAAGTCGCTGTGCTACACCCTGCCGGTGGTCAGCGCCGCCATGCAGGACAAGGCCAAGGCGCTGTACCTGTTCCCGACCAAGGCACTGGCCCAGGACCAGGTGGCCGAACTGCTGGAGCTCAACCGCGCCGGCGACCTCGGGGTGAAGGCCTTCACCTTCGATGGCGACACCCCCGGCGATGCCCGCCAGGCGATCCGCCTGCATGGCGACATCGTGGTTTCCAACCCGGACATGCTGCACCAGGCGATCCTGCCGCATCACACCAAGTGGGCGCAGTTCTTCGAGAACCTGCGCTACATCGTCATCGACGAAGTGCACACCTATCGCGGCGTGTTCGGCAGCCACGTCACCAACGTGCTGCGCCGGCTCAAGCGCATCTGCGCGTTCTACGGGGTGCAACCGCAGTTCATCCTGTGCTCGGCCACCATCGGCAACCCGCAGGCGCATGCCGAGGCGCTGATCGAAGCGCCGGTCACCGCCATCACCGAATCCGGCGCGCCCAGCGGGCCGAAGCAGGTGCTGCTGTGGAACCCGCCGGTGATCAACCCGGACCTGGGCCTGCGTGCCTCGGCGCGCTCGCAGAGCAACCGCATCGCCCGCATCGCGATCAAGTCCGGGCTGAAGACGCTGGTGTTCGCGCAGACCCGGCTGATGGTGGAGGTGCTGACCAAGTACCTGAAGGACATCTTCGACCACGACCCGCGCAAGCCACCGCGCATCCGCGCCTACCGCGGCGGCTACCTGCCCACCGAGCGCCGCGAGACCGAGCGTGCGATGCGTGCCGGCAACATCGACGGCATCGTCAGCACCTCGGCGCTGGAACTGGGCGTGGACATCGGCAGCCTGGACGTAGTGATCCTAAACGGCTATCCCGGCAGCGTGGCCGCCACCTGGCAGCGCTTCGGCCGCGCCGGCCGCCGCCAGCAGCCCGCACTCGGGGTGATGGTGGCCAGCTCGCAGCCGCTGGACCAGTACGTGGTGCGCCATCCGGACTTCTTCGCCGAGGCCTCGCCCGAACACGCGCGCATCGCGCCCGACCAGCCGTTGATCCTGTTCGATCACATCCGATGCGCGGCATTCGAACTGCCGTTCCGGGTCGGCGATGGCTTCGGCCCGATCGACCCGGAAGTGTTCCTGGAAGCACTGGCCGAAACCGAGGTGATCCACCGCGAAGGCGAGCGCTGGGAATGGATCGCCGACAGCTACCCGGCCAACGCGGTCAGCCTGCGTGCGGTGGCCGATGGCAACTTCGTGGTGGTCGACCGCAGCGATGGCCGCCAGCAGATCATCGCCGAGGTCGACTATTCGGCTGCCGCGCTCACCCTGTACGAAGGCGCCATCCACATGGTGCAGTCCACCCCCTACCAGGTGGAAACCTTGGACTGGGAAGGCCGCAAGGCCTATGTCACCCGCACCCACGTGGACTACTACACCGACAGCATCGACTTCACCAAGCTCAAGGTGCTGGACCGTTTCGATGGCGGCGTGGCCGGTCGGGGTGATTCGCACCATGGCGAAGTGCATGTGGTGCGCCGCGTGGCCGGCTACAAGAAGATCCGCTACTACACGCACGAGAACATCGGCTACGGCCCGGTCAACCTGCCCGACCAGGAACTGCACACCACCGCGGTGTGGTGGCAGCTGCCGCAGGCACTGCTGCTGCGCGCCTTCGCCAGCAAGCAGGATGCGCTGGATGGTTTCCTCGGCGCCGCCTATGCGCTGCACATCGTCGCCACGGTGGCGGTGATGGCCGATGCACGCGACCTGCAGAAGTCGGTGGGCAACGGCGATGGCACCTGGATCGCGATTGCCGACCAGAGCGGGCGCGGCCAGCTGCGTGGCAGCGATGGCGAACCGGGCGCGGTGGAACTGCTGCAGGAATTCGTGCCGACCGTCTACCTGTACGACAACTTCCCCGGTGGCGTCGGTCTGAGCGAGCCGTTGTGGCAGCGCCAGGCCGAGCTGGTACAGCGCGCGCGCGAACTGGTACAGCGCTGCGACTGCAGGGCGGGTTGTCCGGCCTGCGTCGGCCCGGTGCTGGCCGCCCAAGAAGAAGATGAAACCTCACCGCGTGCGTTGGCGCTGCGCGTGCTCGACCTGTTCGATGCCGATGCCTGCCAGCACGTCGCCGACGTGGTGGTGAGCACGCGCGACCCGATGGAGCTGATCGCCCCGTGAGCCTGAGCCTGGACAAGCTGCGCCTGCTGCGGAAGCAGGCCGGTGACCCGAAAGCAGCCACGCCTGCCGCGCCGGCGCAGGACACGCCACCGGTGCTGGTGGCCGCCAACGATGCGCGGCAGCCACCGGCCGAGCGTTCGGTGTTCGCCTGGGTGGAACAGGAGATCCGCCACAAGCCGACCGGCACCGCCACCTCCACGCCTGCGCCGCCAGCACTGCGACGGCCCGAGGTCGGCAGCCTGCATCGCCTGCTCGGCATGCGCTCGCGTGGCGGCCCGGCGCCGGCACGTGCCAGTGCGCAGGACCGGCAGTTGCCCGGTGAAGAGATCGCGCCCGGCCTGTTCCTGATCGAGTCGCTGCAGCCACAGCCGATTCCCACCATGCCGCTGTCGCTGGCGTTCGCCAAGCGCGAAGACCAGCACGTGGCTGCGCGCGACCTGCTGTTCTTCGATACCGAAACCACCGGCCTGGCCGGCGGCACCGGCACCCGCGCCTTCATGATCGGCGCCGCCGACTGGTACGTGTGCCCACAGCGCGGCGAGGGCCTGCGCATCCGCCAGTTGCTGATCTCCACCATGGCCGCTGAAGAAGCCATGCTGGCCACCTTCGCCCGCTGGCTGCAGCCGCATACCGTGTTCTGCAGCTACAACGGCCGCAGCTACGATGCGCCGCTGCTGAAGGCGCGCTACCGGCTGGCCCGCCAGCCCGACCCCATCAGCGCGCTCGACCACGTGGACCTGCTCTACCCCACCCGCCGCCGTTATCGCGGCACGTGGGAGAACTGCAAGCTGTCCACCATCGAGCGGCAACTGCTGCGCGTGGTGCGCGAGGACGATCTGCCCGGTTCGGAAGCTCCCGCTGCGTGGCTGCGTTACCTGCGCGGCGGCGATGCGCTGAACCTGCGCCGGGTGGCCGACCACAACCACCAGGACGTGGTGACCCTGGCGCTGCTGCTGCAGCGGCTGGTGCGCGAGGAACAGCGCGAGCGCGAGACGCTGGCGCTGGTAAGCGGATGATCGGGAAGGGCGGGTTCAGGCCGCGTTGACATCGCTGACACACATCCCGGCGACACTGCCGCTACTGAACGTCACCCAGGAGTACTGCCATGCGTCGATCCTCCCTGTTGCTGCTTGCGGCCATCCTGCCGCTGGCGGCCTGCAGCCATGCCGGTGGCAACACCTCCGCCGAGGTCGGCAGTCTGCCGGCCAAGGTGTCTGACGGCCCCCAGGAGTGCAAGCCTGAAACGCTGGAAAGCTTTACCGGCAGGGTCGCCGACGAAGCGACGATCAAGAAGCTGGTGGCAGACAGTGGCGCGCGCAACGCACGCGTGGTCAAACCGGGCATGGCGGTCACCATGGACTTCCGCCAGGACCGCGTGACCGTGCAGGTGGACGCGCAGAACCGCATCGAGCGCGCCAGCTGCGGTTGATCAACCGGGGTAGTGCCGGCCGCTGGCCNNTGCCGGCCAGCGGCCGGTACTACCGGTTCAGAGCCGCTCGGCCTTGCCGCTTTCCAGCGCACGCGCGATTACCTGCTCTGCCTGCTTCGCGGCCTGCACCTGCAGGCGTGCCTGACGCTCGCCCAGTGCCGCCTGCTTGCTGCCCAGCACGGCCTGCTGGCTTCCCAGCGCAGCCTGCTGACTGGCGAGACGGCTCATTTCGCGGCTGCGCTCGGACTGCAGCGCCTGGTTGCGGGCAACCTGTGACGCCCGCTGTGCTTCAACCGCGGCCTGCCGTGCAATCGCTGCATCATCCGCCGCGCCACGGGTGGCCCGCGCCGCTTCGGCTGCCGCTTCGCGGTTGATGTCGCGATCGTTGATCGCACTGCGTGCAGCCCGTGCGGCGGCAAGGGCGATCTCACGTGCCTCTTCACCCTGCAGCCTGCCCAGTTCACCCTGCTCGCGGCCGAGCTGGCCCTGCTGACGACCCAACGCACTCTGCTGGCGCCCCAGTTCGCTCTGCTGGCGGCCCAGATCGGCGGCGCCGGCATAGGCACGCTGCAATGACTGGATCAGCATCGGATCACGTACCACGTAGCGCTTGTCGCCTTGACGGAACCACAGTGCCGGGCCGTCACCAATCCGGCTGCGCGCCTGCATCACATCGTCCATGCCGGCATTGGCGAACGCCTGGCCATGATCGACCAGCACGAAGGCCTGCTGCGGTGGCGTGCCGAGATCGAGCTGGCCATGGGTGACGATGGTGGTTCCGGTGTGCGAATGGGTGCTCGTGTCCTGCTCCTCGTACTCGTCAGCATCGGCCGGTTCTTCCGGCTCAGCCGGCTCAGCCCAGTCGGCAGGCTCTGCAGGCACGGCGGCCGCTGGCGGTGCTGCGGGGGCCGCGGGGGCGGCAGGCGCGGCTGGCGGCGGCGGCGCAGGCACAGCGCGCGGCGGTGCCGGCGGCGCAGGCGGAACCGGCGCGGCCACGAGGCGCATCGGCGCCACACCCACGGCCAACACGACCAGGGTCAAGCCGACGGCCAGCAGGCGCGGGCACGCCCGGTGCGACTGCAGCGAGAGCAGGCGGCGCTTGAGGCTGGTGGTGCTGGGCGCTGCGCTGGCCACGCCGAGGTGCGGCTGCGGCGCCACACCCAGCTGCAGCAACAGGCGGCCATAGGCATGGCGGCTGGCGCCATGTTGGCCGACCACGGCCGCATCCACCGCTTCCTCGCGGGCCTGGGCGTATTCGCGCACGGCCAGTCGCAGCAGAGGATTGAAGAAGAACAGGTGCTGGGCCAGGGCCGGCAGCAGTCCCCATTGCAGGTCACGGCGCTGCAGGTGCTGCAGTTCGTGGGTCAGTGCCAGATCCAGCGCATCGCCCTGCAGTGCGTTCATTCCCGCCGGTAGCAGCAGCACCGGACGGAACGGCCCGACCAGCTGCGGCGCATCAACCTGGTCGCTCATCCAAAGGCGTGGTGCGCGGCGCAGGCCGTGCGCATCCGCGGCCAGCTGCAGCGCCTGCACCAGCGCCTGGTCCTCGCACGGATACGACGCAGCCAGCAGCGCGCGGCAACGGCGCCATTCGCCGAAGGTCCGCAACGCCATCAGCAGTACGCCGGACATCCACAGCGCGGCCAGTGCCAATGCCCACCAGGCCACCGGCGTGCTGCCGACATCGCCCATCGGCGTGTTCGCCAGCAGGTGCGCCGATGCCTCCGGTGCCATCGTATACATCGCGTCCGCGGCAAGATCCACGGTCGTCATTGCCACCGCATCGGATGCGGGCAGCCAGGCCAGCTGCAGCGGTTGGCTCCACAACAGGCCGACCACGGCCTGCAGCGAAACCAGCCACCACAAGCGGCAACGGGTGGCCGCCGACAGTGTCGGCAGCGCGCGGCACAGCAGGTACACCAGCGCCACCAGCAGCACGGTCTGCAGGCTCGTCCAGCCCAGCCGCTCCAGCATCGGAATCAACATCGAGGTATCCATGGCTCAGTCCTCCTGGCGACGCGATTGCAGTTCGGCCACCAGCGCTTCCAGTTCGGCCAGTTCGTTGTCGCTGACCTTCTGCCGCTGCGACAGGTACGCCACGAACGGCGACACCGAGCCCTGCAGGGTGTTGTCGACGAACTGGGCGACGGCACCCTGCAGCACGCTCTCCGGGCCGCGGGTGGGCTGGTAACGGTAGACGCCCTGCTGCTGCCGACGCTGCAGGTAACCCTTGGCGCGCAGGCGCTCCATCATCGTCAACACGGTGGACCGGGCCAGCCCGCGCGGTTCGCCATAGCCGCTGGCGACCTCGCCGACGCTGGCCGGCGCCTGCTCATCCACATACTGCAGCAGGGCCAGTTCCTGGTCCCCGATGGTCTTGCCACGCATGACAACACTCCCTTGACTACACGTGTCGCCACTGTTGCCGTGACGACACCTGTAGTCAACCCCCCGGAAGTCATGGGCCGACGAACGGTAGGGGACGCGGCCGGGGGCGAATCAGGGGTCAGATCCCTTTCGCATGCAGAAGGGATCTGACCCCGTCCTGCACCGGTGCAGCTGCCGGCCAGCGGCCGGCACTACCACAGCGTCAGCCGCGCGGCCCACCCATCACCGGCAGGATCACCCCGCTGATGTAGCTGGCACACGCCGGTGAGGCCAGGAACACATACGCTGGCGACAGCTCTTCCGGCTGTGCCGGCCGGCCCATGTCGCTGTCCTTGCCGAACTCGGCCACGTCCTTCGCCTGCTTGTCGGCCGGATTCAACGGCGTCCACACCGGGCCCGGCGCCACGCAGTTGACCCGGATGCCGCGCGGCAGCAGCTGGCTGGCCAGCGCCTTGGTGAACGCATGGATCGCGCCCTTGGTGGCCGAGTAGTCGATCAGTGCCTTGCTGCCAAACAGGCCGGTTTCCGAACCGGTGTTGATGATGCTGGCGCCCTCGCCCAGATGCGGCAGCACCGCACGCGCCATCTGGATGTAGCCGCCGATGTTGGTCTGCAGGGTTTCCTGCAGGTGCGCGTCTTCCAGGTCTTCCAAGCGCTCGCAGTGCAGCTGGAACGCCGCGTTGTTGACCAGGATGTCGATGCCACCGAAGGCCTTGGCCACCTGTTTCACGGCCTTGTTGCAGAAGCGCGGATCGCGCACGTCGCCGGCGATCACCACGCAGCGGCCGCCCTCCTTCTCCACATGCTGGCGGGTCAGCTCGGCGTCCTTGGTTTCGTCCAGATGCAGTACGGCAACGTCGGCGCCTTCGCGGGCAAACAGCACCGCCACCGCGCGGCCGATGCCGGAATCGCCACCGGTGACGATCGCGCGCATGCCCTGCAGCTTGCCGCTGCCGACGTAGTCCGGTGCAAGGAAGCGCGGTGCCAGTTCCAGTGCATGCTCATGGCCGGGCTTGGCCAGATGCTGCGCCGGCATCGTCTCCGGCTGCCGGCGCGGGCCGGCTTGGGTAGCGGTCTTCTTTGTCGCCTTTTTCGTCGCCTTCTTCGCTACGCGTACATCCTTCGCCTTTTCCTGGTCCTGCAGACGCCGTTGCCGCGCGGCCACACGCGCCGCGCGCGGATCGGAAGCGGCGGCCTTGCGGGTCGCGGTCTTCACCACGCGTGGGCGCTCGGACGTGGTGGCTTCGGCGGCGGCTGGCGCGGTCTGTGTACCTTTGCGCACCTTCGGCGATGCCTTGCGGCGGGCGGGGGTCTTCCTGGTGGTGGCCATGCAGGTCTCCTCGGGGGATGGGGGTTGCCGGCCAGCGGCCGGCACTACCGGGGCGCGTGCGCCGCAGTACCGGGGGCGGCGTGCGCCGCTCGTGCAGTGTCTCCACGCAGGCTGTTGGCGGCAGTGAGCGCACCGTGTCCATCGCGTGCACGGCATTCATTCCGCCACCACGCCTGTCGTCGCACCCTGCAGGCCACAACACGAGGAACGTCCCCCATGAAACATGCCATTGCCACCGCCGCCGTCTGCTTCGCTCTCGCCGCCTGCAGCAGCAGCCCCGTCGCCCAGATCCAGCCGATCGATGGGGTGATTTCCGGCCAGTGCCATTCGGACATGGTGCGCGGTGCGGTCGGCCTGGCAGCATCGGATGCCACCGTTGAGCGCGCCCGCGTCGACAGCGACAGCCTGCACGTGCAGGTGCTGCGTCACGACGGTCCGCGCGTGCCGCCCGCCAGCGAAGGCGGTGAGCGCCTGACCATCGAAAAGGGCCGCACCAACAACATTACTGCCATCTACTGCGGCTGATCGTTACGACGCGCCGCCGCGCTTGGCCAGGCGGCGCGCCCGACGCAGCACTTTCAGCGTCGCCTGTTCCCACTGCCGCGGGCCGCGCAGGCCCGCCAGTGCAGTCAGCTCGCCGCGTTCCCACCCGGCGAACACGCACGGGTCGATATAGGCCTTGCGGCATACCGCAGGGGTATTGCCCAGCCGTGCCGCCACCTGGCACACCACTTCGCGCTGCGCCTTGGCCAGCGCGCGTTGGCTGGCCGGTTCGGGCAGCTCGGTGGCGGCGAAGGTCTGCACGGCGGCCAGAGTTCCGCCCCAGGTACGGAAGTCCTTGGCGGTGAAGTCTTCGCCCATCACTTCGCGCAGGTAGTCGTTCACCGCGCCTGAATCCACCGGCTGCACCTCGCCCGCGTCGTCGCGATACTGGAACAGGGCCTGCCCCGGCAGTTGCTGCACGCTGCGCACCAGCGCGCCCAGCCGACGGTCGCCCACCGTCACCTCATGCAACTGGCCGGACTTGCCGCGGAAGCGCATGCGCACGCGGCCCCCCCGAAGCAGGTCCAGGTGACGGTTGCGCAGCGTTGTCAGGCCGTACGACTTGTTCTCCTGCGCATAGGTCTCGTTGCCCACGCGCACCAGCGTGTCTGCCAGCAGCGCCACCACCACCGCCAGCACCTTCTCACGGGGGAAGCCGCTGCGCTTGAGGTCGCGGCCGAGCCGCCGTCGCAGCGCCGGCAACGCTTGGCCGAAGGCGATGATGCGGTCGAACTTGCCGGCATCACGCACCGCCGCCCAATCGGCGTGGTAGCGGTACTGCTTGCGCCCGCGCGCGTCGCGGCCGGTGGCCTGCAGATGGCCGTTGGCATGGGCGCAGATCCACACCGCGGTGTAGGCCGGGGGCACGGCCAGCGAGCGGATGCGCTGCAGCGTGGCGGCATCGCGTATGGCATGACCGTCGGCATCGCGATAGGAGAAGCCTTTGCCAGCGCGGACGCGGCTGAAACCGGGCTGTGTGTCATCGACGTAGCGCAGGCCGGCGGCGCGCGCGGCCTGGCGTTCGGGTGTAGGGGGGGTGGGCATGCCGTCAGTCTGCCGAGCGGCGCGGCGTGGCCACGTCAATAACGCAAGACAAACACGTGAGGGTGGGTTCGCCGCTATGCTCGGCCTTTCACCGTCCCTTCCATTCCGGAGTCATGATGTCGTTCCCGATCCGCGCCCGTTCCCTCTCCGCCCTGCTGCTGCCGGCCGTGCTGGCCCTGACCGCCTGCCAGGCGCCGTCGCTGGATGAGCAGGACTCGGCCACCGCCCACGCACAGCAGGCCGCCGAGGCTGCCAAGGCGCCGGCCGACGAAGCCGGCAAGGCCACCGAAGCACCACCGGTCGGCAACTGCGACGCCAGCCAGGTGCAGAGCCTGGTCGGCCAGGCCTATACCGAAGCACTGGGCAAGCAGGCCCAGGAAGATGCAGCGGCCAAGCAGATCCGCGTACTGCACCCCAATGACGTCACCACGATGGAGTTCGTGGGCGACCGCCTGAACATCGAGGTGGACGCAAAGGACGTGGTCAGCGGCGTCCGCTGCGGCTGACCCATCCCGCGCCGGCAAGCGTTTGCCGGCGCTTTGGTTGCGGCTGCAACCGTGTATTGCGGCGTTGCAGCAACCTGTGATCTAGTCGAGGCATCCGGTGGCCTCACGATGCGCTCCAGGGATTGAGCGGGCAGGAGTGTCCCCGTTCATTTCAATCTGCATCGAGGTAGAGATGGCCCCCCGCAACCGCCAAGGGCTTTACGACCCGCGCTCCGAGCGCGATGCCTGTGGATTTGGCATGGTCGCCCAGCTCGACGACCAGCCTTCGCGCCTGCTGGTCGATACCGCCATCGCCGCGCTTTCGCGCATGACCCACCGTGGTGGTGTCGCCGCCGACGGCCTGACCGGTGATGGCTGCGGCCTGCTGCTGCGCCGCCCCGATGTGTTCCTGAAACTGCTGGCCAGTGAAGCGGGCATCGCCGTCGGCGCGCGCTTCACTGCCGGCCTGGTGTTCCTGCCGCACGATGCCGACGACGCACAGGCGTGCCGCACACAGCTGCAGCAGCAGATCGAGGCGGTGGGCTGCAAGGTGGCCGGCTGGCGCGAGGTGCCGACCGACGACAGCGTCTGTGGGCAACTGGCGCGCGATACCCTGCCGCGCATCGAACAGGTGTTCGTCGATGCCGGCGTCGGCCAGGATGACGCCGGTTTCGGCCTGGCCCTGTTCCTGGCCCGTCGCCGCAGCGAACAGCTGCTGCGTGCGCACGCCGACTACTACGTCACCACGCTCAGCCCCAATGCCATCAGCTACAAGGGCATGGTGCTGCCGGACAAGCTCAGCCGCTTCTTCCCGGACCTGCAGCGCCGCGAACTGGCCTCCAGCGCCATCGTGTTCCACCAGCGCTTCTCCACCAATACGCTGCCGCGCTGGCCACTGGCACACCCCTTCCGGATGCTCGCCCACAACGGCGAGATCAACACCATCGAGGGCAACCGCCGCTGGGCGCAGGCGCGCAGCAAGGTGTGGAAGACGCCACGCTTCGACATCGGCGAATTCGACCCGGTCATCTCCATGCATGGCTCGGATTCGCAGAGCCTGGACAACATGCTGGAACTGATGGTGTCCGCTGGCATGGAGCTGATCCAGGCCCTGCGCATCCTGGTGCCGCCGGCCACGCAGTCGTTGGAATTCAAGGACCCGGACCTGGCTGCGTTCTACGAGTTCCACGGCCTCAACAGCGAGCCGTGGGACGGCCCGGCCGGCATCGTCGCCTGCGACAGCCGCTACGCCGTGTGCACCCTCGACCGCAACGGCCTGCGCCCGGCGCGCTGGATGCTGACTGCCGATCGCCACTTCCTGGTCGCTTCCGAAGCAGGTGTGTGGGAAGTACCGACCGAGCGCGTGGTGCGCAAGGGCAAGCTCGGCCCGGGCGAGATGATCGCCATCGACCTCAAGCGCGGTGACCTGCTCGATTCGGAGGCCATCGATCGCATCAACCGCGGCCGTGCACCGTACAAGCAGTGGCTGCAGCAGGGCGTCACCTACCTGCAGACCGAACTGATCGACCCCTCGCTGGTGGAAGAGCCGTTCGACGAAAGCACCCTGCGCAGTTACCACAAGCTGTATCAGCTCAGCAGCGAGGAAGTGGAGCAGGTGCTGCGGCCGCTGGCCGAGACCGAACAGGAAGCCACCGGCTCGATGGGCGATGACACGCCGATGGCCGTGCTCAGCCAGCGCAGCCGTCCGCTGTACGACTATTTCCGCCAGGCCTTCGCGCAGGTCACCAACCCGCCGATCGACCCGCTGCGCGAAGACTGCGCGATGTCCCTGTCCACCCAGCTCGGCAAGGAGACCAACATCTTCCATGCCGGCCCGGAGACGGTGAACCACGTCATCCTCAATTCGCCGGTGCTGAGCCAGCGCAAGCTGCGCCAGCTGCTGAAGATGGACCAGTACGTACAGGCCAACCGCCTGCTCGACCTGTCCTACAGCGAAGAGGAAGGCCTGCGTGCAGGCATCGAACGCATCTGCGCCGAAGCCGAAGAGGCCGCGCACGATGGCATGGTGATGCTGCTGCTGTCCGACCGCTACCCGGTGGCCGGGCGGCCGATGGTGCATGCGTTGCTGGCCACCAGTGCGGTCCACCACCACCTGTCGCGCCTCGGCCTGCGCTGCGACGTCAACCTGATCGTCGAGACCGGCAGCGCGCGCGATGCGCACCACATGGCCTGCCTGCTCGGCTTCGGTGCCACGGCGGTATACCCGTACCTGGCCTACCAGACCCTGTTCGACCTGGGTCGTCGCGGCATCCTCAAGCTCAGCAAGGGCGGCGAGCAGTCGCAGATCGGCCGCCGCTACCGCAAGGGCATCTACAAGGGCCTGTCGAAGATCATCTCGAAGATGGGCATCTGCACCGTGGCCAGCTATCGCGGTGCGCAGCTGTTCGAAATCATCGGGCTGGAACCGGAGGTCGTGGACCTGTGCTTCCCCGATACCGCCTCGCGCATCGGTGGCGCCGGTTTCGCACGCCTGGATGCCGATGCACGTGAACTGTGCGCGCAGGCCTGGGATGCACAGCAGGGCGTGGATGTCGGCGGCCTGCTGAAGTATGTGCACGGCGGCGAATACCACATGTACAACCCGGACGTGGTGACCACCCTGCAGCGCGCGGCGCGCAGCGGAGACCCGCGTGCGTGGCAACAGTACTGCGATGCCGTGCATGCGCGCCCGCCCTCGGCGTTGCGCGACCTGCTGCAGCTGGTGCCGGCGGCGACGCCGACGCCATTGGACGACGTCGCACCGGCCAGCGAGCTGTTCCCGCGCTTCGATACCGCGGCGATCAGTCTCGGCGCGCTCTCGCCCGAGGCGCATGAAGCGCTGGCGATTGCGATGAACCGCCTCGGCGGCCGCAGCAATTCCGGCGAAGGTGGCGAAGACCCGGCGCGCTATGGCACCGACAAGCGCAGCAAGATCAAGCAGGTGGCGTCCGGCCGCTTCGGCGTCACTGCCGAATACCTGGTCAATGCCGAAGTGCTGCAGATCAAGGTCGCCCAGGGCGCCAAGCCCGGCGAAGGCGGTCAGCTGCCCGGGCACAAGGTCAATGAACTGATCGCGCGGCTGCGCTATGCCAAGCCCGGCATCGGCCTGATCTCGCCGCCGCCACACCACGACATCTACTCCATCGAAGATCTGGCGCAGCTGATCTACGACCTCAAGCAGGTCAACCCGACCGCACTGGTGTCGGTGAAGCTGGTCAGCCATGCCGGTGTAGGCACGATCGCTGCCGGCGTGGTCAAGGCCGGTGCCGACCTCATCACCATTTCCGGCCACGACGGCGGCACCGGTGCTTCGCCGGTCAGCTCGATCCGCTATGCCGGCGTGCCGTGGGAACTGGGCATCGCCGAGGCGCACCAGGCATTGGTGGCCAACGACCTGCGTGGGCGCACCCTGCTGCAGACCGACGGCGGCCTGAAGACCGGCCTGGATGTGGTCAAAGCCGCGCTGCTGGGTGCGGACAGCTTCGGCTTCGGCACCGCGCCGATGATCGTGCTGGGCTGCAAGTACCTGCGCATCTGCCACCTCAACAACTGCGCCACCGGCGTGGCCACCCAGGACGAACGCCTGCGCGAGAACCACTTCACCGGCCAACCCGAGCGCGTGGAGAACTTCTTCCGCCTGCTGGCCGAGGAAGTGCGCGGCTGGCTGTCGGTGCTGGGCGCACGCTCGCTGCAGGAGATCGTCGGCCGTACCGACCTGCTGCGCCAGCTTGAGGTCTCGCCACGCGAGGACGTGCGCGTGGATCTCTCGCGGCTGCTGGCCGACGCCAGTTACCCGGGCAGCCACTGCGCCGCACAGCGCCTGTACGAATCGCCGGACAGCCTGGCCACGCAGATGGACGGCCTGCTGGCTGAGGCCATCGAGCACAAGCGCGGCGGCGAACATCGCTTCCTGATCCATAACACCGACCGCAGCATCGGCACCCGCTTGGCCGGCGCCGTCGCGCGCGCGCACGGCAACCAGGGCATGGCCGAATCGCCGCTGGAGCTGCGCTTCCGTGGCAGCGCCGGGCAGAGCTTCGGTGCTTTCAACGTCGGCGGCCTGCACCTGGAAGTGGAAGGTGAAGCCAATGACTACGTCGGCAAGGGCATGGCCGGTGGCCGCCTGGTAGTGCGTCCGCCGCGTGGCGCACGCTTCGAGGCACGCAGCACCGCGATCATCGGCAACACCTGCCTGTACGGCGCCACCGGTGGCGAGCTGTTCGCCGCCGGCCGTGCCGGTGAACGTTTCGCCGTGCGCAACTCCGGCGCACTGGCGGTGGTGGAAGGCGCAGGCGATCACTGCTGCGAGTACATGACCGACGGCGTGGTGCTGGTGCTGGGCAAGGTCGGCCTCAACTTCGGTGCCGGTTTCACCGGCGGCCTGGCGTACGTGCTGGACGTGGACCGCGATTTCGTCGACCGCTACAACCACGAGCTGATCGACATCCATCGCGTGTCCGCCGAAGGTTTCGAGAACTACCGCCAGCATCTGCACCGTCTGATCGGTCGTCATCGCGAGCTGACCGGCAGCATCTGGGCGCAGCAGATCATGGATGAGTTCCGCGATTACATCGGCAAGTTCTGGCTGGTCAAACCCAAGGCCGCCAGCATCGAGTCGCTGACCGAAACCCTGCGCCGCGCTGCATAACGGTAGTGCCGGTCGCTGGCCGGCAACCCAGGATCACGTAGTGCCGGCCGCTGGCCGGCATCCGGAAAACACCACAGAGCCCGCCATGAGCCGCAAGCACGCCTTCCAGTTCCTCGATCTGCCCCGGACCATGCCGCAGCGCATCCCGGTCGAACTGCGCACCTCCGGCGACTGGGGTGAGCTGTACGGAAAGTTCGGCAAGGAAGACGCGCAGTACCAGGCCGGACGTTGCCTGGACTGCGGCAACCCGTACTGCAGCTGGAAGTGCCCGGTGCACAACGCCATTCCGCAATGGCTGCAGCTGGTGCAGGAAAACCGCATCCATGAAGCGGCCACGCTGTGCCACAGCACCAACCCGCTGCCGGAAGTGTGCGGCCGGGTGTGTCCGCAGGACCGTCTGTGCGAAGGCAGCTGCACGCTGGAGGAATTTGGCGCGGTCACCATCGGCGCGGTGGAGAAGTACATCGTCGACACGGCACTGGCCACCGGCTGGCGGCCGGATATGACCGCGGTGCAGCCCACCGGCCACACGGTGGCCGTGATCGGTGCCGGCCCCGCAGGCCTGGCCTGTGCCGACCGCCTGGCGCATGCCGGCATCACCGCGGTGGTCTACGACCGCTACGAGCAGGCCGGTGGCCTGCTGCAGTTCGGCATCCCCAGCTTCAAGCTGGACAAGGACGTGATCCGCCGCCGCCGCGACGTGCTCGAAGGCATGGGCGTGCAGTTCCGCCTCGGTGTGGAGATCGGCCGCGACATCAGCCTGCAGCAACTGCTGGACACCCACGATGCAGTGTTCGTCGGTACCGGCGCCTACCGCTACACCGATGGTGGCCTCGACGGCCAGGACCTGAAGGGCGTGCTGCCGGCACTGCCGTTCCTGGTGCAGAACAGCCGCATCGTCGGCGGCGATGATCCGCAGGGCCGGCCGATCGCCGGCTGGGAAGACCAGATCGCCCTGCCCGACCTCAATGGGAAGCGCGTGGTGGTCCTCGGCGGTGGCGACACCGGCATGGACTGCGTGCGCAGTGCGGTGCGACTGGGTGCCGCCAAGGTCACCTGCGCCTACCGCCGCGACGAAGCCAACATGCCGGGCAGCGCGCGCGAAGTGGCCAATGCACGCGAGGAAGGCGTGCGCTTCCTGTTCAACCGCCAGCCGCTGTCGATCGAGGCCGGCGCCGACGATGAAGTGATCGGGGTGACGGTCATCGAGACGCGTCTGGGCGAACCCGATGCCAACGGCCGCCAGAACGCGGTGCAGATCGAGGGCAGCGAGTCGCTGCTGGAAGCGGACGTGGTGATCATCGCGTTCGGTTTCTCGCCCAGCGTGCCGTCGTGGCTGGCCGAGCATGGCGTGGAGGGCCAGGCCAATGGCCGCATCCTCGCCGGAGGCAAGGGCAAACTACCCTTCCAGACCGCCCATCCGCGCCTGTTCGCCGGTGGCGACGCGGTGCGCGGTGCCGACCTGGTGGTGACCGCGGTGGCCGAAGGTCGCGACGCCGCTGCCAGCATCGCGCGGCTACTGGCGCACTGACAGACCGAGCGGCATCAGCGCTGCGGCCAGGATGGCATGCAGTGCCTGGCGCTCAACCGGCTTGGCGATGAAACGATCGATGCCAGCGTCGAGGCAGGCCTGACGGGTACTGTCGAGCACGCTGGCGGTCAACGCGATGATCGGCACCCTTGCCGCATCGGCACGCGGATCGGCGCGGATCGCGCGGGCCAGGGCAAAGCCATCCATGCCCGGCATGTGGCAATCGGTGATGACCAGCGCGAACGGTTGCGTCTGCCACGCCTGCCAGGCCTGCTCGCCACTGGCGGTTGCATGCACCTGCAGGCCCAGCTCCCGCAGGCGCTGGACCAGCAGCTGCAGGTTGGTGGGATGGTCTTCGGCAACCAGTACCCGCACCGGCGGCAACGCTGGCAGGCCAGCCGCATCATCACGATGCTCCACCGACGGCGCCTCACAGGCCGGCAGGTACAGGTCCAGCCACACCGTGGTGCCCGCGCCCGGCGTGCTGCACAGGTGCAGCTGCCCGCCCATCGACGCCGCAAGCTCCCGGCATATCGCCAGGCCCAGGCCGCTGCCGCCGAAGCGCCGGGTGGTGGAGGCATCGGCCTGGGTAAACGCTGCGAACACCGCCCGCTGGCGCTCGCGGCTGATGCCCACGCCGGTGTCGGTCACCTGCAGCCGCAGCTGCTGGCCATGCTCACGCTGCTGCAGCACCCGCACCTGCAGGTCCACCCCGCCCTGCAGGGTGAATTTCAGCGCATTGCCCGCCAGGTTGAACAGGATCTGGCGCAGGCGCAGCGCATCGGCCAACGATCCCCGCTGCAGCGCGGGATCCACCTCGCAGCGCAGATGCAGCCCCTTGCTCGCCGCCACCGGTACCAGCAGACGCTGCACCGCCCGCAGCAGCTCGGCCAGGTCAGTGGGCAGGCACTGCGGTGGCTGTGGGCCGGACTGCAGGCGTTGGCTGTGCAGCACGTCATCGAGGATCTGTCGCAGCATCTGCGCGGCATCATCGATGGTCGCCAGTACCTGGCGCTGGCGCGCATCCAGTGCGCCGCTGCCGAAGCGCTCCAGCATTCCCAGCAGGGTGCTCATCGGCGTGCGGATCTCGTGGCTCATGGTGGCCAGGAAATGGGTCTTCGCGGCGGCATCCTGCTCCGCGTCACGCCGGGCATCGTTCAACGCCTGCGTACGTGCGCGCGCCTCGGTGACATCCATCCAGTACCCGCTCCATTCCACGCCTCTGTCGCTGCAGGCAATCGGTCGCCCGTGCGAACGTACCCAGCGCCAGCCGTTGGGGCCGCGCGTGCGGAAAGTGATGTCGATGGGCCCGCGCACCAGTGCGGCGGCGTCGACGCAGGCCAGCACCGAGCGGCGGTCCTGCGGATGGACTGCGGCCAGCAGACTGCCATGGTCGACCCGCGCGGTATCCACGCTGATCCCGAACAACGCGTGCACGTCGCCGGCAATGTGGGGAACGCTGTACTCGCCGGTGCTGCTGCGCCGCGCCCGGTACACCACCGCCGGCAGGTTGGCGGTGACGTCCTGCAGGCGCTGTTCCAGCGCCTGCCTGCGCAGGCCTTCGCGGTGCAGCCGCCAGTAGCCGAACGCATACACCAGGCTCATTGTCAGCAGCACCAGCAGCACAGCGATCGACCCGCGCAGGGGTGACACCGGCGCGTGGCCGCGACGAGGGGACGTCACGATCCAGTGTGCCCGCAATGCCTCGCGCTGCTCCTGTGTCATGCCTGCCTGCAGCTGGTTGAAGCGGGCTACCAGATGCGCGCACGCCGGCAGCGTGGCCAATACCAGTGCGTCGCTGAAGCCGGCCGGCGCTGCCACGTCCAGCGCGTCGCCCGGCTGATTGCGCAGCGTGGCTTCCACGTCCACCAGGTTGCCCACCACCGCATCGACCTGGCCGCTGATCAGCAGCCGCAGTGCCGTGTCCAGTGTCGCCACCTGCAGCAGCGGCACGGCCGCACCCGACTCCTCCAGCATCCTGGCAAGCGGCACGATGTCGAGGCTGGCCACGCCGCGGCCGTGCAATCCGTCGAGGCCGATGATCGGCGGCGCGTCGGGGCGTCGCACGATCACCTGCGGCACCTGCAGGTAGGGCACGCTGGCCATCCAGCCTTTCGGCTTCTGCGCACGCGGCCAGCCGAGCACGGCCTGGGTTCCGGCAGGCAGCGCGCCGGCGGCCAGCGCCGTCGCCGCGACCGGTGTGGCGCGCAGCGTGGGGTACTGCTCCTGCAGCAGCGCCAGGTAGACCGCCACCAGGCCCTGTGGCGTGTCGTCCAGACTGGATGACAACGGTGCACGGTCAGCGGGGTAGGCAAGCAGGATGGGGCCTTCGCACTGTCCGGCCCAGGCCTGTGCTGACAACAGCGACAGGGCGACGATGCGGGCCAACGGGCCAGCGACATTCACGGTGGACATCCTCATGTCGCAGGCAGGGGCATGGCCGCATCGCGGTACGACCTCCCATCACGCTAGCGACGCGCTTCCCAGCAACAATGAGGAAATGTGTAAAACCCTCCGAAACCGTCAATAGCGACATACACTGCCGCTTCTACCGATCCCGGAGCTTTCGATGCGCATCGGCCTGGCCGCCAACCGTCTCCATCACAACGACGCGCGCGCGGCACTGTTCCGCTGGCTGCGCGCCAGCGAACCCGGGCTGCGCGAACTGGGCGTGACGCTGTGTGCGGTCGGACGTACCCACGATGCGATCCAGCGCAACGGTTTCCTTGCCGGTTACGACGGCCTGCAGCGCTATCCGTACGGTCGCGAAGGCGGGTTGATGAAGCTGGTGGCCGAAGTGGTGGGCATGGGCGCCGAGCGTACGCTGGACGGTGCGGTCTATCTGATGGATCCGGTGGATCCTTCCTCGGTGTTCCCCGAGGCGACCGCGCTCAAGCGCCAGTGTGTAATCCACGGCAAGCCTTTCATTTCCACCGTGGCCACCGCCCGCGACTGGATCGAGGTGGAACGCATCCATGCTGGCCTGGCCGCCGATGCCGGCGCCGACGAGCTGCATGCGTTCGAAGGGCAGACGCTGGCGTTGATCGCGCACGATGCGATGAAGCCGGCGATGCTGGCGTTCGCCGACGAACACTTCGACGTACTGGCGCGCTTCGGCGAACGCGTAGCCACCGGTACCACCGGCCAGCGCTTGAACGAGCTGGCCTGGAGCCGCGGCTGGCCCGCGGATACGGCGTGGGTGACGCGTTACCAGAGCGGCCCGATGGGAGGCGATGCGCAGATTGCCGACCGCGTGCTGGAAGGTCGTTGCCAGCGCGCGATCTTCTTCGAGGATCCGCATGTGGCGCGCCAGCATGAAGCGGACATCCAGCTGCTGGAGCGGGCGGTGACCACGGTGACCGATCAGGCGGTGTGCATCACCGCTCCGCGGGTGGCGGCGCGATGGGCGGAGGCGGCCGCCAAGCGCGCGGGTCGATGAGGTTATCGGCCAACGGCTGAGCCCCTCGTGGTGGCCGTTCAAATCAAAAGCTGTGCTTGGCCGGACGGGTGGGCCATGCAGGGGACGCTGCAAGTACATCCATGTAAGCTCGATGGCGCCATCCATGGCGCCAACGCCCCTGCATGACCCACCCGCCCGACCTCAGACAGTTTCCGTGCCACCACGGAAGAGAAGAAGAGCAGGAGCAAAGCGGGTCGCGCGTTGTGCGCGCTTCTGTAGAGCCGAAGGTAGCGGCAGGAGCCGCTGCCAACGTCGCTTGCGACGGCCCGGAGGGTGCCGGTCAGGACGACCGGCATAGCCATGCTCGGCTGCTCTTGGTCGCGGTGGCTGAACATCCGCGCCGCGCGCGATAGCCGAGCATGGCTCGGCTCTACAAAATCACAGTGCTACAGCAGCTGCCGAAGCATTGCTTTCAATCTGCGCCCTTCCAGCTGGAAGTAGTCGCGCTGCGCTCGCCAGTCGGGGAAGCGTTGTTCTACTTCGTGCCAGAACGCCGGCGAGTGGTTGGCCTGGATCAGGTGGCAGAGTTCGTGCACCAGCACGTATTCGAATGCGGCGGGGCTGCCCAGTACCAGTGCCAGGTCCAACGCCATGCTGCCGTCGGGGGCCAGCGAGCCCCATTGCGAGGACATCACCTTCAAGCGCAGGCGGCTGGGCGCGCGTGGCAGGCCGGGCAGGTACTTCGGCAGCCAGCGGCCGACATCGGCGCGGGTCTGTGCTTCGTAGAACTCGCGCAGCAGGCGGCGCAGGGTCGCGTCGCCGCCACGGCTCGGCCATTGCACGCAGGCACCGTGTTCGTCGATTTCCAGTCGTGCGTAGCGGCCTTCCTGCCAGCGCAGCGGCAACAGTTCGCCGCGCAGCGGCAGCACACCGTCGACGCCAGGCTGCAACGCGGCGGGCAGTCCATGCCCCTGGTAAAGGCGCAGCTGCAGGCCCAGCCAGTCACGATGCTGTTCGAGGAAGCGCTCGCCCATCACCAGGCTGGCGCGCGGCGGCAACGTCAGTCGTGCACCGCGCTCATCGACGCTGAGCTTGATCCGGCGCGCGCGCGGATCACGCACGCGCAGTACCTCGATCTCGACATCCTCCAGCCGCAGGCGAACGGTGTCGCGCTGTACGGTGGCGGCAGGGACCGGCGAGATCAGGCGGCGCAGCAGACGGCTCATGGTCCCAGCATAGCGCCGTGCGGGGCCGCCGGATGACCGGCGGCCGACGGCCTGCCTGTTCAGTCAGCCTTGCTGAGCTTGAAGGCTTCTTCAAGCAGCAGGAACAGGCGACGGATCTCCGCGCTCTGCAGGGCGAAGCGGGCGTCGAACTCGGCGCGGCGGCCGTCTTCGTCAGCGTGCTCCAGCTGGTCCAGTGCGCCGTCCAGGAACTTCAGCTTGCGCACGATCAGGTCGTCGCCCAGCACGAAGGACAGGTTGTCCTCGAACACCAGGGCCAGCTTGGTCACCTGCTTGCCGGCGTCCAGGTGCTTGTCGATCTCGTCGCAGCGCAGTTCCTGGTGCTGGCACTTGACCACCGCGCCGCCTTCCACCGGGTCCTTCATCTCGCACTCCTCACCCAGGCTGAAGCCGGTGGGCAGGGGCTCGCCGGCGATCCAGCCGGTCAGGATCGAACGCGGCGCGACCTCAGCATTCAGCGGCATCGCCGGGAAGCTGCCGAGCAGGCCACGGATGTCGGACATGAAGTATTCGCCGGTCTTGCGGCTGGAGGTGTCCACCACCACGTAGCCGTGCAGCTGGTCGATGAAGGCATCGTTGCGCGAGGACTTCACAAAGGCGCGCGGCAGCAGTTCATGCAGCAGGTCGTCCTTCATGCGCTTGCGCTCGCGGCCACCGGGGCGGCGGCCTTCCTTCTCTTCGATCTCTTCCAGCTTGCGCTCGAGCAGGTCGTTGACCACCGCGCCGGGCAGGATCTTGTCCTCGCCACCGACGGTCAGCCACAGGTGTTCGGCAATGCGGTGCGAGAGAGCTTCCTTCTCTTCGCGGCCGAACGGCGAGATGAAACCACGCGAGTTCATTTCCAGCGCGCCGACCGGCTTGAGCAGGGCGTGCGGCAGCAGGGTGTCGACTTCGGAAAAATCAGTGGAGGTCGGGAAGCGGAAGAACGTCAGGTTGCGAAAGAACATGGAATTCCGGTGTCTGAAGAAGAAGGGCGCCCGACCTTAAGCGGCAGGCGTCTCGGGAACTGCGTCGGCCAGCCAGGCATCGGCATGCGCCGCATCGCCACGGCGGCCCAGGGCCATGAAATCGAACAGGGCGGCATCAGCCAGCTGCGCAGGTCGCACGTCGGCCATCGCACGTGCGATCTGTTCGATGCGCCCGGGATGGTCCTGGTCCCACTGCTTGAGCATCAGGCCGACCTGCCGACGCTGCAGGTTTTCCTGGCTGCCGCACAGGGTGCAGGGAATGATCGGGAAGCGGCGGGCCTGCGCGTACTGCGCGATGTCGTGCTCGCGCACGTACGCCAGCGGGCGGATCACCACGTGCTGTCCATCGTCGCTGAGCAGCTTCGGTGGCATGGCGGCCAGCTTGGCATGGTGGAACAGGTTCAGGAAAAACGTAGCCACCACGTCATCGCAATGATGGCCCAGGGCGATCTTGCTGAAGCCGTGCACCTTGGCGTGGTTGTACAGCGCGCCACGGCGCAGGCGCGAGCACAGCGAACACATCGTCCGGCCTTCCGGGATGACCCGGCTGACCACCGAATACGTGTCCTGTTCGATGATCTGGTACGGCACGCCCAGCCCGGCCAGGTACTCCGGCAGGACGTGCTCGGGGAAACCGGGCTGTTTCTGGTCCAGGTTCACCGCCACCAGCTCGAACGGCACCGGCGCCTTTTTCTGCAGCTGCAGCAGCAGGTCCAGCAGGGTGTAGCTGTCCTTGCCGCCGGACAGGCAGACCATGACCTTGTCGCCCGCTTCGATCATGCCGAAGTCGGCGATTGCCTGGCCGACCTGGCGGCGCAGGCGCTTGCCCAGCTTGTCCGCCCCGTGCCCGGCCACGCGCGGGTCGCGCGAAATGCGCTGCGGGGGATCGGGCAGGGAGATCACGGCGGACATGGCGCCATTCTACCGGCTTGCGGCAGCCTGGACCCGGGGTGGGGATTCCCCTCTCCCGGCAGTCATCGTCGCTGTGTATGCTCGGAGACCGTGGACACCTACAACCCCGCCGAAATCGTCGAACACCTCGTCGCCCTGCGTGCCGAGCACCGGTCGCTGGATGAACAGATCGCGCGCATGGCCGCCAACGGCGAAGATGAGCTGGAGTTCAAACGCCTGAAGCGGCGCAAGCTGCAGTTGAAGGACTGCATCACCAAGCTGGAAAGCCTGCAGATTCCGGACGAACCAGCATAACCGGTGGCCCATCCACGCATGGCGTGGATCTACTGCAACCCCACGCCCGCCCCGAAGTCCGGTAACGACCCGGCAACATATGGTTCCACGCCATGCCGGGATGTCCCAGTAGATCCACGCCATGCGTGGATGGGGCCCTGCATCAACGCGGCAGCACCAGCTCCGCACTCCAGGCCGCCTCGCCGTCCACGGTCAGGTCGCAGCGGCGCACGTTATCGGCACCGGTGCAGCGCAGCCCCAGCGGATGGCCGTACCAGTCACCGGCAAGGCCCTGCCGAGCGGCGGGTTCATCACCGCTGATACGCACCTCGCCAGCCAGCCACAGACGGTACCGCGCCGGTTGCCCGGCCTTTGCCTCGATACACAGGCGCACCGGCGCATCGGCCAGGCGCCCCGGCAGGGTATCGTCCACGCAGGCCTCTGCAGCCTGCACCGAAGCCGCCGCAAGGCCTCCGACCGCGATCAACGCGGCCAGGCCCGACAGGCGCCGCAGGTTCAATCCTGCGGTGCCGGTTCGTCCGGGCGCGCTGCTTCCGGGCTGACCCGTTCGATGGTGTGGCGCAGCTCGCGGCCGAGGATGAACTTGGCATCCTTGGCCCAGGCATCCAGGCGCTCGTCGAACAGCAGCTTGCTGTTCTCGTCCGGCCACACCAGGCGCAGCTCGCGCAGCTTCTGGATGAAGCCGCGGAACAGCGACTTGTCGAAGAACTCCGGCGCGGCCGGCGCATAGAGCAGGCTCAGGCGCTGCGCGGCCTGCTGACACAGGCTTTCCAGTTCGGCGGCACCGAGCGTACCCGGGCCGTTTTTCACCAGTACCGAAATGGCGATGTAATACCGCTCGAACGCCTGCTGCAGCGAATGCCCGATCGCCCGCAGGCGGAACACTTCGTCGGTCTGCCCGGTGTTGCGCGCCAGGATGCCGCCGTCGTCTTCGTTGACGTTCTGCAGCAGGCCCTCACGCACGAACACGTCGATGGTCTGGTCGATGCGCTGGGCGAACTCGTCCTCGGTCCACGGCAGGAACAGTTCGGCCTGCAGGAACGGGTACACCGTGCGGCCCAGCTGGACCAGGCCGGTGCGGCTCATGCGGCGGTTGTTCTGGAAGCAGCAGGCCACCCACGACGACGCGGTGAACAGGTGCACCACGTTGTTGCGGAAGTAGCTCAGCAGCACTGCGGTATCGCCGCTGACGCTGAGCACGTCGCCCAGCGGGTGCTTGATGCGGGTAAGGACGTTGATCTCTTCGGCGTGGGCGATGATCCGCTCCGGCGAGTGCGGGGTCACCGTCACCCGGCCCGAATACGGCATCTCCACCAGCAGGGTCTTGCACAGCTCGATCTGCGCGATCAGGTCGGCCTCGCCCATCGCATGCTTGGGCGTGGACAGCAGGGCCAGCGCCAGCAGGTTGATCGGATTGACGTCGGCCGCGCCGTTGATGCGCACCTGGATGCGCTCGGCCAGGGTGTCGACGGTGGTCGACAGCCACGAGGGCTTCTCGTCCTCGGACACCGCCTCGCCACCCCACTCCGGGGCCTTCTCGGCCAATACATCGTTCAGCGCGATCGGCTCACCGAAGTTCACCACCACCTGGCCGTAGTTCTGCTTGAGCACCTTGGGGATGCCCCACAGCAGCTGCCAGATCGATTCCTTTTCCTTCGGCCGCCCGGACAGTTCATCCAGGTAGCTGCCGCCCTCCATCAGCTTCTCGTAGCCGATGTAGATGGGCTGGAACAGCACCGGTTTGCGTGGCTGGCGCAGGAACGCGCGCAGGGTCATCGAGATCATGCCGCCCTTGGGCTGCAGCAGGCGACCGGTACGCGAGCGCCCACCCTCGACGAAGTACTCGATGGAGTAGCCGCCTGCGACCAGCTGCGCGACGTATTCGCTGAGCACCGCCGAGTACAGCGCGTTGCCGCGGATCGAGCGGCGGATGAAGAACGCACCGCCCTTGCGCAGCAGGGTGCCGACCACCGGCAGGTTCAGGTTGATGCCGGCCACGATGTGCGGCGGCACGATACCGCGGTCGTACAGCAGGTAGGACAGCAGCAGGTAGTCCATGTGGCTGCGGTGGCTGGGCACGTAGACCACTTCGTGGCCCGGTGCAGCAGCCTTGAACTTGTCCAGGTGGTGCACCAGCACGCCGGCGTAGATGCGGTTCCACACGTGACTGAGCATGAAGCTGGCCGAGCGCACCACCGGGCTGGAATAGTCCGCGGCGATTTCCCAGGCGTAGGCGTGCGCCTTCTTCCAGGCATCGCTGGTTTTGCTGTTGTCGCGCTTGGCCTGGGAGGCGATCGCCTCACGCACCGTCTCGGCAGCCAGCACCTGGTCCACCAGCAGGCGCCGGGTCGACAGGTCAGGACCGATCACCGACTCGCGGATGCGGCGGAAATGGGTACGCAGCACGCGCTGCAGCTTGCGCACCGTACGCTCGGGCTCCAGGCCCTCGTCGATGGTCGAGCGCAGCGAGATCGGCGGTGCGAAGCGGACGATGGTGTTGCGGCCGTTCAGCAGCAGGCCGAGCAGGCGGCGGAAACGGCCGACCAGCGCCCAGTTTTCCGAGAACAGCACGGCGAACCAGCCGCTCTGCTTGTCCGGGGCGCGGCCGACGAAGATCGATACCGGCACCAGGTGCACATCCAGGTCGTCGCGCACGCGATGGGCCTGCAGGACCTTGGCCAGCGAATCGGAATGGGTCTTGGCACCGCGCTGCTCGGGAATCAGCGAGTTGCTGGAGCTGCGGCGCGACAGGGCCAGGTAGGCGCGCTTGCGGCCGGTGGGGTCACCGGCCAGCGGCACCAGCGGCGACGGCAGGCCGGCCTGGCGGCAGGCCTTGTCCAGGATCAGCGCGTTGGACAGGCCGTAGTCTTCCAGCACGTACATGACCGGGCGGCCATCGTTGTACTGGCCCGGGTCTTCCGGCTCGATCTTCAGCGACAGCCAGGGTTCCACCAGGCGCCCGAGCAGACGCGCCCACAGCGGGCGGCGGCCAGCAGGACGCGCGTGCACGGGCGTCGCCGCCGGCGGCGTGCCAGCGTCGGTCGAGGGGGACGCCGGCGCCGTGTCGGCGGGCGTCGGCTGGGATTCTTCGCCGGGGAACGGCAGCGGGTTCTGTTTCGACATCGACGTCATTATGGCTTAGCCGATGGCGTTGCCGCTTCCCCATCGGTTGCGGGGGCGGGTGCAGGCTCTGGCGCGGCGGCGGCGCGGGCGGCATCGGCCTGGCGCAACAGGGCGTCGGTATCGGCCAGGGTGCGGGTCAGGTACCAATGGCCCTCGCGCCGGCTCAGCGGTACCTGCACGGTCATCGCGCGGCCGGCAAGCTCGTACTGCAAGCGCACCAGGGCGTTGTCGCCCTCCACCGACAGCAGCTCACCACGCACGCTGCGCAGCGCCTCGTCCACGCCCAGGCCATAGCTGGCCAGCACGGCCTTGACGGTGTGGATGAACGGCGCCAGCTGCTGCAGGCTGCCTTCCATGCCCGCGGCCTGCAGGCCGGCGTCGTCCTGGAAACCGACCTTGGCTGCGGCACCGACGAGGGCGGCGATGCTGCTGCGGGCCCTGGCGCGGTCGCTGATGGGCGCGTCCTGGGCCCAGGCCGCCAGGGTCTGCACCAGCTGGATGTAATGCGCCTGCTGGCCAGGCGTGTAGCCCTTCTGGTGCCGCAGGTACTGCACGCCGAAGTTGCCCATCGACTGCGCCGCCTGGCGTACGGCGCGGGCCTGTCCGGCCAGCTGACGGTCGAAACTGCGCTGCAGTTGCGTGCTGGCGCCGGGCTCACGCAGCGCCGCCAGCATCGGCAGCAACTGGTCGCCGAGCGGCAGTCCCGTCAGCGGCCACTGGCTGTGGCCATCGGCCCAGGCCTGCTGCAGGCGCTGATACTGGCTGGGCGGCACCGACAGCTTTGCGTAGCCGATCAGATCGTCCTCGGCCAGCCGTTGCGCCATCGCCTGTACCGCGGCGACAGGTTCGGCCGGCGCGGCGGCCGGATCGCTGCCGGATTCACGGCACGCGGCGATGGCCAGCAGCAGCATGGCCGCCAGCCCCCATCCCCGCGCAGACCTTCCTCGCACTACAACGCTCATGCAATCGGACTCCCCGGACCGGTCCGCATCTTGCGGCCTGCGACGTGACAGCGGCAAGCCGGGGCGTCACGGTTTCCGCCATGGCACGTACTGCATGGTGGCTCCATGCCGCGAGCCGACGGGCCTCCCCGCACCGGGCAGACAAAAAAAAGAGCCCGGATCACAGGGATCGCAGACTCTTCAAACCGGCGCAAGGCCGGTGGACAGTGTTGTGGCGCATGTCCGGCCCGAAGACCGGATGGCGGCGATCCTACGCTGCCCGCAAAGTTAATGCAACACATGACAAAACATCATTCAACTCATTGATTTTATTGAATCAATCGCGTTGCCAGACCGCTTCTATGAAATCTACGGCATGTTTTTCGGCGATTCGGGCATAAACGCCGGGGTAGCCGGCCAGCGCGCAGCCTTCGCCCCAGCTGACGACACCGAACTGGGTCCAGCCCTCGCGCAGGCGCAGCAGCAGCGGACCACCGGAATCGCCCTGGCAGCTGTCGATCCCCTCGCGGCCGGCGCAGATGACCTTGCCGCGTGCCAGCTCACCCGCGTACGCCTGCTGGCACTCGGCGAAGGGCACGAACGGGGTCTGCACCGTCTGCAGCTGGGTGGGATAGAGGCGCCCTTCGCCGATGTCGGCATCGCCCCAGCCGATCACCGTGAACTGCCTGCCTGGCTTGAGATAGCTGGCATCGGGCCGCAACCGCAGCGCCACCGGCTGCGCATCGGCCAACGGCGCACTCAGGTGGATCAAGGCGACGTCATGCTCCAGCGAATTGCCGCTGTTGAACGCCGGATGCACGTGGATGGCCTTGACGTTGGATGCGCGTGCCGATGGCTCGGTGGACAACGCGGTGACGCCGCCCAGCACGGCCAGATCACCGGGGCGATCGCCCTCCACGCAGTGCGAGGCCGTCAGCACCCATGAGGGGGAAATCAGTGTGGCACCACACCAGTGGCGACCATGGTCACTGTCGCCGTACGACAGGCGCTGGATGCTGACCATGAACGGGTAGTCACCGGGCCTGGCGGCCTCGCCGCCGATGATGCGCGGCGCTTCGCGGGGCTGGGGTGCCGCCGCAGCGGGAAAGACGATGGCGGCGGCCAACAGGCTGCCGAACAGCAAAGAGGTGCTGCGATACATATCCGTGTATTCCTCTATCGATGGTTGGAACCGGCACGGCCGCGGTCCGTGCTGGTGCATCGATTGATAGAGGTCGCTCCACCCGCGCAGCGCGATGTGGCGCACAGTTTCCCGGGCTGGGGTCGGGTGCGTCAGGGCAACAGACACAAATGCGAACGCCACCCCGCATTCGGCGGGATGGCGTTCGTGGTGCCGGCGTGACCGCCGTCGGAGCGGGGCTCAGCGCGCGGCCAGAGCCGTCGCGATTTCCTGCTGGATCGCCCGTGCTGCGGCCTGCGGATCAGATGCCAGGCGGATCGGACGGCCGACCACGATGGCATCGGCGCCATCGGCAAAGGCCTGCGCCACGCCCACAGTGCGCTTCTGGTCATCGCCGACCGGGCCACCGGGGCGGATGCCCGGGCAGACGATCGAGAAACCGGCCCCGGTCGCGGCACGGATCGGACCCGCTTCCTGACCGGAGGCGATCACGCCGTCGATGCCAGCAGCCTGTGCGGCCAGCGCGCGTTCGACCACGACCTCCACCGGCTCGCGGTCGATGCCCATCTGCGCCAGATCCGCGCGGCCCATCGAGGTCAGCACGGTCACTGCCAGCAGGCGCATGTCGCCGCTGTTGGCGGCCGCACAGGCCTCCATCATCGCCGGGTGCCAGCCGTGGATGGTGGCGTAGCTGACCGGCCACTGCGCCAGGCGCTTGATCACCGCGGCGGCGGTGGCCGGGATATCGAAGAACTTCAGATCGACGAACACCCGCTTGTCGCGACGTGCCAGTTCGTCCAGCACCTGGAAGTACTCGCCGGAGGCGAGCAGTTCCATGCCGATCTTGTAGAACGCCACGCTGTCGCCAAGGCGGTCGACCCACTCCAGCGCCTGCACGCGGTCAGGCACGTCCAGCGCGAAAATCAGACGCTCGTCGTCACGCAGCGGCAGCGGGGCGCGGCTCACGGCGCGTAGTCCAGCGCGGCACGCTTGGCGTCATGGCGGGCCTGGCGCGACTGCGAGTAATCGTTGTTGAACTGCGCCGGCTCGAAGCCGCCGTAGGTCGGGTTCGGCAGCATCCACCAGCGCTCGCCGAACCAGTCGTGGTACTGCTGCAGCAGCGCGTCGCGGCCATCATTGGTGTTGGCGGTCACTTCCACGAAGTCACCCAGCTGGTCGCCGAACTGCATCAGCACGCGGTACTTCTGGCCGGCCAGGCGGCGGCGGCAGTTCTTCTCGCTGCCGGCCTGCTCGCAGCCTTCGACCACGGTGCCCAGACCGAGGAACACGCTGTCATCGGCCACCGGCAGGCCCTGCTCGCGCAGGTTGGCCAGGGTCGCGTCCTTCAGGTGCACGGCGCGGTTGGAGATGTACAGCAGGGTGACGCCCTTGGCGTTGGCGGCCTTGGCGAAGTCGACCACGCCGGGAATGGCCTTGGCCTTCTTTTCGGCGACCCACTGGTCCCAGCTGAGTTCGTCGTATTCCTTGCCGTCACGCACCAGGCGCGCCTGGTAGGGCGAGTTGTCCAGCACGGTCTCATCCACGTCCAGCACCACGGCCGGCTTCAGGCCCTTGGCCTCGTTGCCGCGCTCTTCCGGCACCAGCGCATCCCAGTGGGCTTCCTTCAGCGCGACGTCCAGGTGGTCGGCGGCGGCACGGTAGGTCTGCTCGGTGATCGCCTTGTATTCCTGAGCGCGCTGCATCCACAGCACGGCATTGAGGTTGTCGTTGGCGGTCGCGTCGAGCGCACCGTCTGCCTTGGCGGCAGCGGCCGGCGCTTGCGGGGTGGCGGCTTCGGCAGGCGCTTCCACGCGCTTGCAGGCGGACAGGCCCAGCGCCGCGGTGGCGAGCAGGGTCAAAGACAGGGACACAGGACGACGCATGGATTCACCGGCAATCAGATATACCGGCCCATTTTACCGGCAAAGGCGCCGCCGGGACGGCTATGCTTGGTGGTTGACCTGTTGTCTTCCGGAAGCCGCCATGACCGATCCTGCCCAGACCCCCGACGTTCCGCTGCTGGATGCCGTACAGGCCCGCCTGCTGGGCTGCCTGGTGGAGAAGGAAGCCACCACCCCGGACACCTACCCACTGACGGTCAACGCCGCGCAATCGGCCGCCAACCAGAAGACCGCCCGCGAGCCGGTGATGAACGTGAGCGCCGGCAGCGTGGAGCATGCGCTGCGCCAGCTGGAGACCCTGGGCCTGGCCCGCCAGCACTTCTCCTCGCGCGCCGACCGCTACGAGCACCGCCTGCAGAGCGCGCTGGACCTGACCCGGCAGCAGACCGTGCTGCTGGCCCTGCTGCTGCTGCGCGGGCCGCAGACGCTTGGCGAACTGGTCACCCGTGCCGAGCGCCTGCACCGCTTCGCGGATGCCGACGAAGCCCGCCACGCCATCGAGCGCCTGCAGCAGCGTGCCCTGCTGGTAGTGCTGCCGCGCGCCAGCGGCCAGCGCGAAGACCGCTACATGCACCTGCTGTGCGGTGAAGTGGACGGCGCGGCGTTGGCAGCGAAGTACGCCAGCAGTGGCGGCGGTGCCGAGTCGGCCGACCCCGGCCTGGCGGAGCGCGTGGCCCAGCTGGAAGCGGCCGTGGCCGAGTTGCAGGCACAGCTGGCGGAGCTGCGCGGCGGCTGAGGCGGTGGGTGCCGACCAACGGTCGGCACCCACCACGATCAAACCTCGGCCGCGCCGAGCGTGGCGTATAGGCGGCTGGGGCTGTCGATACCCGGCAGCTGAATGACCCCGCGCTCGTGCATGCCCAGACCCAGCAGGATCTTTCCGGACACCACGTGGTCCAGATCGGTGATGCCGTAGAGATCCTGCAGGCCCAGCACCGTGCGTGCGTGATTGAACACCGCCCGCGCCGCCTCGCCGGCATAGCCCTGCCCGGCGAATTCCGACAGCACCGCATAACCGACGTCCGGTCCCGGCAACCCCTCACGGCGCACCAGCCCGGCGTTGCCCAGCCACGCGCCATCGGACAGCCGCTCGATCGCATACATGCCGAAGCCATTCAACGCATAGCTGTGCAGCACCCGCAGGGCGATGTACTCGCGCGCCTGTTCCTCATCGCGCACGTTGCGATCACCGATGAAACGCACGAAACCCGGATCGTTGAGCAGCGCCAGCATCGGCACCGCATCGCGGTCCGGTTCAATGGCCCGCAGCCGCAGGCGTTCGCTTTCAATCGGTTGCACGGACAAACCTCCAGACGGAAGCCCCGATTGTGCCTCAGCCCCCGGCTGTTGATTTTGATTTTCTTTGCATTGCCGTGGCAGGACGCGCCCGGAATCTGTCAGAGGCCGGTCGGGGTGGGTTCGCGGGGGTATCCGCGCCATGGATGGCGCGGCTAAGCCCCCAGGGACGGGTTCACGGCGTCCCCCGCGGACCCACCCCGACCGGCCACACCGCGGAGCCAGCGCGCGCTCCACCACGGAGGGGCGGCGCCGTTGGAACGCCTTAGTCGAACAACGCCTCGATCGCCGCCAACCCCGCCGTCGCCCGCTCCTTCTTCCGCGCCGCATCCGCCACCGGATCCGCGCCATCGCGCTGGATCTCCTCGGCCGGAATCTCCTCGAAGAAGCGGCTCGGCTTCAGCCGCACGTGCTCACCGAACTTGCGGGTCAGCTTGCTGTAGCTCATCCACAGCTGGATCTTGGCGCGGGTGATGCCCACGTACAGCAGGCGCCGCTCTTCCTGCAGGTTGCCCTCGTCAAGGCTGACCTGGTGCGGCAGCACGCCATCCTCGCAGCCGACGATGAACACGTAGGGGAATTCCAGACCCTTGGAACCATGCATGGTCATCATCCGCACCTGGTTGCCGCCCTCATCCTTGTCGCTGCGCGACAGCAGCGCCAGCTGGCCAGCGAGATCGGCAGCGGTAGCGCCGCGCGGGCCGCCCTCGAACCACTGCGCCAGTTCTTCGATGTTGTTGGCGCGACGCTGGTAGCTGGCTTCTTCCTTGGCTTGCTGCCGCAGTTCGCTGAGCAGGCCCGATTCCTTGGCGACCTTGCGGATCATGTCGCCGGAGCTGATCTGCCGCGTCTGCGCGCGCAGGTCACGCAGGATGTCGGTGAAGCGCGCCAGGCTGTTGGCCGCGCGCGGTGGCAACTGTTGCAGCGCGCCGATCGCCTCGGCGGCCTGTGCCATCGGCATGTCTTTTTCCGAGGCCAGTTCAGCCAGTTTGGCGAGGGTGCCGGCACCGACTTCACGCTTGGGCGATTGCACCGCACGCAGGAACGCGGTGTCGTCGTCCGGGTTCACCAGCAACCGCAGCCACGCCAGCGTGTCCTTCACTTCCTGGCGCTCCAGGAACATGGTGCCGCCGCTCAGGTGGTAGGGAATGCGCAGCAGCTGCATCGCCTTTTCCAGCGGGCGCGATTGGAAATTGCCACGGAACAGGATGCAGAAATCGCTCCACGGTACGTTGCGGGTCTGCGCCACGAACGCGATCTCGGCGGCGACCTTCTCGGCCTCGTGCTCGCTGTTGCGGCACTCCCACACGCGGATACGCTCGCCGTCAGCCTGGTCGCTCCACAGCTTCTTCAGATGCTCATGCGGGTTGTTGGCGATCAACGCGTTGGCTGCGCGCAGCACGCGGTTGGAACACCGGTAGTTCTGCTCCAGCTTGATGATTTCCAGCGCCGGGTAATCGCGCCCCATCTGCTGCAGGTTTTCCGGGTTGGCGCCACGCCAGGCGTAGATCGACTGGTCGTCATCACCCACGCAGGTGAAGTTGCCCTTGTCACCGGCCAGCTGCTTGAGCAGGCGGTACTGTGCATCGTTGGTGTCCTGGCATTCGTCGACCAGCAGATAGCCGATGCGCTCGCGCCAGGCCAGCGCGATGTCCGGGTTCTCTTCCAGGATCTGCACCGGCAGCCGGATCAGGTCGTCGAAGTCCACTGCGTTGAACGCGCTCAGGCGCAGCTGGTAACGCTCGTAGATGCCGGCCGCTTCCTTTTCACGGTTGCTGCGCGCAGCGGCCATCGCCTGCTCCGGCGACAGGCCGGCGTTCTTGGCGCGCGACACCAGGTTCTTCATGTCCTCGATGTCGTCTGGCTTGGCGCCGTACATCAGGTCCTTGATCTGCGCGGCCGCGTCATCGGCATCGAAGATCGAGAAACCGCGCTTGAGCCCGACCGCGGCATGCTCGATCTGCAGGAACTTCAGGCCCAGCGCATGGAAGGTGCAGATGGTCACTTCATCGGCATCCTGCTCGCGCAGGCGTTTGGCCACGCGCTCGCGCATTTCCTTGGCCGACTTGTTGGTGAAGGTGATCGCGGCGATGCGCTTGGCCGGGTAGCGGCCACAGCCGATCAGGTGGGCGATCTTCTCCACGATCACGCGCGTCTTGCCACTGCCGGCGCCGGCGAGCACCAGCAGCGGTCCTTCGATGTGGAGGACGGCGGCAGCTTGGGGGGGATTGAGACCGTGCATTGGGGTGGGATTGTAGCGGGCGTTGGTGGCGGCCACAGCCGCCGGCCGGTGGGCTTGCTGAACAGCTTCGGCCGGTGCCGGGTGGCGTCGTACAATCGGCCGATGGCCAAGCTCTATTTCTACTATTCGGCGATGAACGCCGGCAAGACCACCACCCTGCTGCAGAGCGCGCACAACTACCGCGAGCGCGGCATGCGCGTGGCGATCCTGACCCCGCGCCTGGACGACCGTGCCGGCGCGGGCGTGGTCGCCTCGCGGATCGGCCTGCGCGCCGACGGCATGGCCTTCGAACGCGACACCGACCTGCAGCAGTGGGTCACGCAGGATCTGCAGGCCAACGGGCCGCTGGGTTGCGTGCTGGTGGACGAGGCGCAGTTCCTCAGCCGCAGCCAGGTCTGGCAGCTCAGCGAGGTGGTCGACCAGTTGCGCATCCCGGTGCTGTGCTATGGCCTGCGCACCGATTTCCGCGGCGAGTTGTTCGAGGGCAGCCAATACCTGCTGGCCTGGGCCGACGAGATGCAGGAGATCAAGACGATCTGCCACAGCGGCAAGAAGGCGACCATGACCGTGCGCGTGGACGAACACGGCCATGCCGTGCAGGACGGCCCGCAGGTGGAGATCGGCGGCAACGAGCGCTATGTGTCGGTCAGCCGCGCCGAGTTCAAGAAGATCACTCGTGGCGAGGGTCGGATCGATCCGGCGCAGGCACCGCTGCCGTTGTAAGGGTTTTTCGGCAGGGCTGCGCCCTGCACCTGCCGACGCGGTAGTGCCGGCCGCTGGCCGGCAACCTCAGAAGCAACAGCAACAGCAACAGCTGGCATTCGGTGGGATGGCGGGGCGGTGTCGGATAGCGGGGACGCCGCAAGTACGTCCCTGTAGGCTTGGCAGCCGCATCCATGCGGCTGACACCCCGCAATCCGACACCGCCCCACCTCTGACAGTTTCC